>CAZNFZ010000205.1:0-2396 GCA_964572665.1 uncultured Methanosarcinales archaeon | reverse complement strand
TTTTAACTTCTTGAAATCCGGCAACAATCAGAACGCCGATTGCCAAAACTGCAGCAACAATGCTTAACAGCATTCCGCTGCTAACAGGAATAATGCCTCCTGTAGCTTCTCCAGTCACATTGCCTTTTCCTAAAAGGCTCACGGCAAGAATAATTGCGAACACAAACAGCACAATCCAACCCATCCTGTGCATTTTCATTTTATCCCACATACGTAATATCTTTTTTCTCTTTAATTTCCTTTGCCTGTTGAGCCTTATCCATCATCGAACGCAAACGCTTCTCAAATTGCTCCGCCTGCTTAAGCAACGGGTGGTAATCAACTTTCAAACCAAGATATTGGTCAATCAATTCAACAATCTTTGCTGCAGCTTTAGAATCAGGCAGATTACTGTGCGTTTCCGCAAATAACGCGCAAACATCAAAGCCTTTCATCGGCGCCTTCATCAATAATGCACTTGTAACACCAACAATAATACCCTCTCCCAAACATTCAATGCCCATTTTCTCAAAACTTTTTCTGTGAACTGGATTGGATGCATAGAAAAATCCCCTCGACTGCTCAGATTCCTGGCTACCAACGCCTTCCAAAGTGATAATCTCTTTGGCGCCGATATTTTTTGCTACATCCAGCACTATGTCCGCTGCTTTCCATTCCATGCCAACTGGCGGCGCAATACTATGAACGATAACTAAATTGTATTTTTTGTTGTAATAAATTCCAATCGGGTCAACAAGCTTGCACGCGTGGATGGCAATGGTTGGCTGGCCTTCTTCAAACCAATATCTGCCAATCTGCTCGCATTTCAAATGATCAATCAAGAAACCAGTTGCGATAGTGCTAACAAGACCAAAGCCAGGAAAGCCCTCGATAACTGTCGGAGCCTTAACTTTCTTTGATATCTCGCAACAAAACCTCTTTTCTTCCATGTTCTTAGTTTAGAAATTCTGATTTAAATAAGTTTGCTTATCGAATCCAAACCGGATAATACTTGTCTGGCGTTGAACTGCCGCACGAACCGCTTCGTGCACCTAACAGTTTAACCGGAGCACCTACTGCCCTGATGCAGCATTGTGCAGGCGTTTCCAAAGCATCACAGGATTGTGTTTGGGTTTTTGCCTCGCTCTGCGCATAACCCGTCGGAGACTGCTGCCAGTTCTGTGTTGTGCAACAAGATGCATAGCCTCCACGAGGCATTGGAGCAGGGTACAACACTTCAGGCGGATTGCAATTGCCCATTCGTGCACCTGCAACTCTTATTGTTGAATGAGTTCTTTCATAGCCGGCACGCGCACAGCAATCAAACGGTGTTTCCTGCGAATTACAGGCTTCAGTGTTTGTCAGACCTTCTGCCTGGATTAATCCTGCTGGCGCGCCGCCCCATTTCTTTATCGTGCAGCACGCATTGTACGTTTGCAAAGAATATTGACCATAAGGATAGACAACATCAGGAGAACTTGATTCACATGTTCCCGGACTTGAGCCTAACAAACTAACTGGAGACCTGAAACGGTCCTTGCCTGCACGCACACAGCATCTTGACGGAACTTCAGATGGCTCGCACAATGTAGTCCATGTCTGGCCTGTTCCCTGACGATACGCTGCCATTGACGTGCCTGTCGGTTGTGCCGTGCAGCACGCTGCATACGGCGCGGAAATAACATTACCCGTTATACTATTGGAGCTTTGCCCAATCCAGCTTACGAATAACAACCCGCCGATAGAAAATAACGCGATAAGAAAAACCACACCCGGCGATATACCTGAATCTTCCGTCTCCACTGGTTCTTCCATCATATTTGAGCTCGTATTGCTATTTAAAAGGATTTATCACCACTACTCACTCGTGGAAACTGACCCAAAAAAAGCAACTTATACCACGAACACACCGCCAATATGCGTGAAATTTCGAATTTTAGGCGAACACTCACTTTTTGGCACCTCACTATGCTTGCACGTCTAAATGCACCATTCACCCTGTCCATTTCTGGCACCAACCGGCCGAAAAATACCCCGAACTAAATAGTGCCTAAGTCCAAACTTTTCCTTTTCCCTGCCAATAGCCCAAAACTCACCCCACCCTCACTTTGTTTGTTTGACTCCTGTCAGTTTGGGCCACTGCTGACTCTTTTACTGCAGCCCCTTCACCCAACTCTGACGCAGAAAGTATATGAAAATTAGGCACTTGAAACTAATATATAATTAGGCACGAGAATTTCAAAGTCACTCTTGAAGCGCCTTCTGCAGCCCAAATTTTGCCCAATTCAAACGAACTCTCACTTCTCACTCATAAAAGTTGTGCAAAAATGAGGGTTAAACGATACTCCAAAATATATTTTATGAAAGTTGTTTAGAAAAGAATAATTTGCAGACTAGAAATCACAGAACAATATTCT
>CAZNFZ010000204.1:0-1575 GCA_964572665.1 uncultured Methanosarcinales archaeon | reverse complement strand
GCCTTGTCCGTATCCGGTGTGCTTGCCTTGGTGGCTGGCTGCTTGCGATATCTTTTGCGAGCCGACTCCCCAGAAGTTTGGATTGTCTAATAAGTCCGACATTGCAACCATGCCGATGACGGTATTGTCTTTGTCAACAATAGGCAGGTGGTCTATGCTTTCTCTGCTTAGAATTCTTATTGCAGTATCAATTCCGTCTGATTCTTCTGCAGTGATGAGTTTTGGTGAGAATTCCTGGCAGGTTGTTTTTGCATATTCTCTGGCAATTTCGTGCACGACGTCGCTTGCCTGCACAATGCCGATAACTTTGTCATTTTCCAATACGGGAAGCACGTGGCTGTCCGTTCCTGACATGAGTTTGCATATTTCCTTGATGTCTGTATCTGGGGCAAGTTCTGGGACGAAGAATTCTGTTTTCGATTTTGACCGTTTCTTTGTTATATTGCCTACTTTCATGGTGGATGGGTCTATTCTGCTGGAAAGCAGGAATCTTTTGGCCACTGTTCCGAGGTATTTCTTGTCTTCAAAGACGAGCGCACAGTGTTCTTTTGCTTTCTTGAGCGCGCCAAGAAGCACAGAAACAGTATCATTGATATCGACAGAAATGTAATCTTTTCGCAGTAAATCTTGTGCTGTTGTCATTTAATCACCTTTTCCAAGCTTTGTTTACTATTAATCATTTTAAAGCTTTTGCATCTTCATAAACTATATATATGACTAAATCTCGCAAAAATTCGTGCCAGAGTATTATCTTCTTCCAGAAAAAGAGGTTTTTGCAGAGCTGAAGGCGTCTGAAAAGGGTTTGTCTAGCGCAGATGCTGCTGAACGGCTGAAAATTTACGGTCCAAACCAGATTAGAGAAGTCAAGAAGGTGCACCCATTTTTCATATTCCTTGCCCAGTTCAAGAGCCCGATTGTCTGGATTCTCTTGGCAGCCATGATTATCTCGCTGGCAGTAAAAGAATATGTTGACTTTTATGTTATCGGCGCGATTGTAATCCTGAATTCAATTTTGGGTTTTGTTCAGGAGTACCGTGCTGAGAGCGCTATTGACGCGTTGAAGAAGCTAATTTCCCTTAAAGCCACGGTTCTTCGTGATGGGCAGGAGCTGCACGTTGATTCGTCTGAGATTGTTCCAGGTGATATCATTCTTCTCGATACTGGTGACAAGATTTCCGCGGACGCAAGATTGCTGGAATCCGTCAACCTTCAAGTTCAAGAGGCTGCTCTGACTGGTGAAAGTCTTCCTGTGAAAAAGGAGCTTTCGATTTTGAGAAAAGAGGCTGCTGTTGCTGACCGGACAAATATGGTTTTTTCAGGCACGATTGTAACCAATGGTCACGCGCGCGCAATTGTTGTTGGTACTGGTATGCAGTCTGAGATTGGCAGGATTGCTCGTATGATTCAGGAGGCTGAGCCAGAGGCAACTCCGTTGCAGAAGACTCTGAAGAAACTTGGATTATATATTGGCGTTATGGTCGTCATTGTCGCAATAATTGTCTTTATTGTTGGCATTTTGAAGGTTGATGAGCCTGTTACGGTTATTTTGTTGACTGCTATTGCTTTGGCTGTTGC
>CAZNFZ010000203.1:0-2344 GCA_964572665.1 uncultured Methanosarcinales archaeon | reverse complement strand
TTTTATGCTTTTCTAGTACTTACCCAATAAGTCAGACACTGCCGCTCCAATTGCTGCTGGGAAGCTTACCGCTACTACGAGCTTGAAAGCGTCATATGGTGTTGCCACAAATTTGCCAACTCCGTATAGCGATAGAAGCATGAATGACGTAAACAAGGCGATGCAGTAGTACGTGAAAAATCTTTTTGCCCAGAATTGGAGGAACGGTCGTTCTTTTTTGTTTCGTACTCGTGTGTATCCTACAAAGTAAATTTCCGCTGTCAAGATAATCCACGTTGCTGCAGTTAGCAATAGTAATTCCTGCGGCGTCAATGCTAGGCCCACATCAAACAATAGTCCTTTGAGCACGAATGTGAATCCAAAGAATAGGGCGCCGAAGAATGCAGTGAGGACGTGTTTCATGTCAAAGTGTCCGGGTGTTTTTTCCACCATTCTTTCGCGGATTACTTTTACGTCTTGTGCTATCTGATCAATTTTTGACATGCCTTTGAAAAACCTCTTTTTTATTCTATGACTTATGTGCTTTCAAAGGTGTTCAAGAAGCACCACTATTTAAATTGTTTTTTTGGCGGTTCTTGACATTAGTAGAACTCTATTTGAGGTATGTCGTCTGTTTTCTCTTCCGTTTCCGGAGCCGGCTCAGCAGTCATCGTGCTTGGCGCGCTGTCAAACATGCTCATTAAGTTTGGAACAACTGGGCTTGGATTTTCAAAGATGTCTGGCTGTGGTGCAGGCTTAATTTCAGGCACTTCATTGCTGTAAATGTCATGCCCGCCGACCATTCCAACCAGCATTTTGATTACTTTGCGTATTTCATCGCGAGAATCTGTCTTGGTATCAATAGTTATTCTCATCTTTTTTCTAGAGTAACTGTATTTTACTAGATTTAAATACTTTGCTACTTGAAGAATTCAATCCAGACGGTTTTTTCTTCTGAATCCTGGCTGTATGAGAATGCGAACGGTCCTCTTCCAATGCCGAATTTGTACTTGTTTTTTTCAATGTCATCGTCAACGTATTCGCCTGCCAGTCTTATTCCTGCGATATGTGCGTGCGCCTTGTATTCCCAGTAGTCGTCTCCGCGTACGGCAAGCAGGGAAGCGTTTCTTACTTTGATGCCCCCGCCTACCTCATCTCCAACTCGCACAACTGGCATGAATCCGAGCTTGTAGCGCGAATGGCTTTTTCTTTGTTCGGGAACTGCGGGCTCTGAAAAAGTTGGAATTCTATTCTCGTCATCTTCCTTAAATGAAGGTTCAATTATTCCGTCTATGCTGGTGTTTTCAGTAAGCGATTTCCATCCTGCTTTTAGCGCAGCTTGGCCCACATTCTTAAATACTTTTTTCGCGGTATGTTCGTATTGTTTATCATCTTCAAATAAGGTGTCCTCTTGAGGATAGTATGCCAGGTTTCGCAATTCTTCATGGTACGACATTCTTTCGGCAACGCGTGCCAAATGCTGTTCTGCCTGTCTTTCAAACCTGTCTTTATAGAAGTCCGAAAATCCGCATCCCTGTGCTGCTAGTCCAAGCAATAAAGCTGCTGTTGTCTTCCACGACATGAGAGTTAACACAGCCATTTGAGGTTTTTAAAGAAGATGACATATTTATGGGATTGCTGTGATTCCCTGAAGTTCGAGTGTTATTCGTTTTCGCAACCTTCGCAAAGGTTGCCGTCATAGTTTAATTCGTTTCTGCGACCTTCGAAGGAGGTCTCTGTCGTAGTGTAATTCGTTCACGCGACCTTAGCAAAGGTCGCCTAAAATGGGACTGCCGTGATTCGAACACGGGTCACAAGGTCCCGAACCTTGTATCCTACCACTAGACTACAGCCCCGAGTGAGCCCGCCCAGATTCGAACTGGGGCATCCTCCCTGTGAAGGAGGAATCCTAACCACTAGATCACGGGCTCCCATATCGAAGCTCCATTGAAATGTTTATAAAGATTATGTCAAACCTTCTGTTCATGAACTTGGTAAATCCCGTCTATCTGAAGAATGCGGCCGGGTTGAAAAAGGAATTTGCGGCCAACAAGCCTTTCCCGCATCTCGTGCTAGGTAATTTTTTCACATCTGAAATTAACAGAGTTGCAGAACAAGTCTTGAACGAAAAGTTCATTGAGCAGAACTCTGACTTGTTCCAGTTTCAGCAAACTGATGATTGCAAGGCTGCCACACAGCCGGCAGTGAAAGAATTTTACAAATTCTTTTTATCAAAAGAATTCATTTCGTTTATTTCTCAGATAACGGGAGAAAAGCTGAAGTTTATTGATATGTCAGCGTTCATTTATGATGATACTGACTACTTGCTCCCTCACGATGACCGTTTGGAAGGCAGAAAGATCGC
>CAZNFZ010000202.1:0-2964 GCA_964572665.1 uncultured Methanosarcinales archaeon | reverse complement strand
ACCAGGCGATACAGTAAATGTCATAACATCGAACGCTGTACGCGACATTGAACTTGGCGAAAACCCAACAAACAAAAAAGCCTGGCTGGGAGTCTATGTAGACCAGCCATTAAAAGCGCCAACCTGGGCAACACATGTTGTCCTCTGGATCAAAGATTTAGTATTCTGGATGTACTTGCTTTCACTCGGAGTTGGATTGTTCAATTTAATTCCTTTAGGACCAGTTGACGGCGGCAGAATGTTCCTTACAGCACTGCAAAGCATCATACACGAACGACATGCAAGCACAATCTGGAAATCAGTCAGCTTTGCAATACTGGCAGTATTGGTAACAAACGTCGTTCTTGCATTTGTTTAAAAAAGATTGAAAATCTTCCAATTTGCTGAGCGATAAACCCTTTAAGCATGAATATCTTTAGTTCTAAGTGCACATTGAATACATACCTCACGCGGAACAACGAATGAAACAAAGGGCGATAACAAAACTAGAAGTAGAACAAGTATTACAACAACCAAGCCTCGTAATTAAATCTCACAGCGGCAGACAGGAAGCAATTGGTGAAGTAAACAACCGAGAAGTTCATGTCATTTTCGTTGTGGAAGAAAATTATATAAAGGTCATAACTGTAATGTAACATGATGAAAATCGAATATGACAAAGACGCGGATGCGGCATACATTTACGTCGTTTACCCCCTAAAAGACGGCCAAAGCAAAAAAACCACGAAAGTGAAAGAAGACATAATCGTAGATTTTGACAAAGACGGCAAGCTTTTAGGCGTAGAAGTGCTAAACGCGAGCAAACATCTCGACAAAAAAGTTATTCTCCAAGCACAGTAAAATATGTCATAACCCTTATAAATCTACAATTTCTCGTCTTAATAATGGGCTTACGCGAGTTAGGACTGGCAGCCATCATTCTTGGAACTGCAGGATGCACGCAACCGCAAGAAACACGTTCAGAAGTACGCACGTTTAACCATTACCTGCGCGGCTTATCACTAGAAACACTTGCCGAGCAGCAAACGAATGAGAAAGCACGCACAACTTTGTTTGCCGACGCACTACAAGAATTCAAGCTCGCAGAACACGACAAGCCCATTGAAAGCCAACTAAAACAGGCATATTGCCTTTCGCAGCTCGGCGACGTGGTCAAAGCAATTGATATTGCTGACAACGTTGTAAAACAAGAGCCCTCAAACTTCGCATTCTATGTCCGCGGATTAATCAAACAGCACAACGGCTGGCACGCAATGGCCATCCGCGACTTTGACAAAGCGATAGATGCAAAAGACGAGCCCGCGGCCCGCTGGGCAAGATACAGCTCATACATGTCATTCTCATCCACAACAGAACAAATCGTTGTAAGCGGCTTACTTAAAGCGCTTGACGACATAAACAAATACATTGAATTCAAAAAAGAAGAGCCGGACGGATATCTCGCAAGATATGCCACAATAAGCGTTCTGGCATTCGCCGAACAAGACAAAGAAAAAGTCAAAGAATCATACGACACGCTGAAAACTGCATTCACCCTCATTGACAACGGCAAACCGATCTTCAGGGCGGACTTTCAGAAAAACCTGAAAATTTTCAGACTGATATTTGAATCACTTGAAAAAGAATATTCTGCAAAAAAAGAATATCACTAACGATACTGCATTGTTGACACTTTCTGCATTGTTTCCATATCACAGTACAAGTCCAACTGCTGCCTTCCTGCGCGCCCTCCAGGCTTATTCATAACATCATTGATGTTAAGAACGGTGCAGTCATACAAAGAATTCCTGTCATTCCTTACAGCATCATAAAATCCAACCTGAATGAACAACTCAGAATAATCACGCCAGTCGCCATGCAGCGTCAAAGAATATTTCCCAGGTGAAACAGGACCAGAACCAATCACAAGACCATTCGGAGCAACTGCAACAATCGAATTAACAAGCTTCTGATATCTTGTCTGCTTGTTGGTGTACAAGACATACCCGTCCTTGTCATACAAGCCGCCCGACAACACCATGTTGCCTCTTGTCATAAACATGCCAGTGTTTGAGTCCAATCTTACCAATCCAACAAAAGCAACTCCCGCTATAAGAACCAACATAGCTAAGGCAAATAATTGCTTGTTCATTGTGTACACATCATATCAAACGCAACCTGGCCGCTGTACAAAATTTGCGGCGGAACAAGATACTGCGAAACAGGAATGCTGTTGCATTTCTGCCCGTTAACGTAAAAGTCAATATATTGATGCTGTCTCCAGCCGCTGGATAATGTTAATTGATAGACGCCATTTCTAACAGTGCCAATTGCAACCTGGTCGCCATCAGCAATGCCGTTGATGTAACCATTTGCAGGACCATCAACCAGCCTGCCTGCAACAATAACTGAAGTGTACTGATAAGAATTATAGTAAACCTGGCCAGTGCCCGTGTCAAGCCTTACCAAACCAACTAACGCTACAACTGCGATGAAAACGAGCAATGCTAAACCAATCTTTTCCATTGTAACCTCTTTTGTGAATCATATACTATTTCTGTTTAAAAAGGTTGCGTGTGAGATAACTTTAAGAATACCATACAATAATACAATTTCATGAAAGCACTCCAAAAAACAAAAGAATTCCAAAAAGACGTGAGAACACAGATAGGCATTTCGTTAGGAGCCGCATTTGCATTCGTCATTGCTTTATCATGGAACGATTTCATCAAAGAATCAATGAACCAGTTCCTTACTTTAATCGGTCTTGACGGCAAAATAATTTACGCACGCCTTGTCGCAGTGTTACTGATAACAATCATATGTATCATCGGCATTAGCTTAGCATCAAGATTAGGCAAGAAAGATGTATAATCATTAAATAACATCAATACATATTATTGCTAAAGAGAGGTGAACAGTATGAAAACATTACTAGCAGGAATTCTAGCAGCAGCAACTGTTGTTGCACAGCCAACAGGAGAC
>CAZNFZ010000201.1:0-6504 GCA_964572665.1 uncultured Methanosarcinales archaeon | reverse complement strand
AAACAGCGGCAGACCAGGAGTCTCAATCCCAGGCTGCATCAGCACAGCAACAACAGTAGGCGCAGTAGACAAACTGGACAAGATAGCAAGCTTCTCAGGAAGAGGAAGCTCCGTAGATGTTACAGCACCAGGAGTAAGCCTATGGTCAAGCGTGCTAGGAAGCAATTACGCAAGCTACTCAGGAACAAGCATGGCAACACCAGTAGTCAGCGGCGCTGTAGCACTCATAAAATTCGCACACCCAACATACACTGCTTCGCAAGTCGAAACGTCCTTGATTAAGACTGTCAAAGACCTCGGCAAAGCAGGAAAAGACAATGACTATGGATGGGGAAGAATTGACGCGCAAGCAGCAGCTGCTTACAACGCGCCATAATTTTTATTTTTTTATTTAATTTTTCTATTCATGGAAAAAACAATAACTCTCATCAGCGTGCTCATCGTAGCAGCTTTTGGCATTCTTAATTTGATAACTGCCAATGCTGTTGAAACAACCCTCATTTCAGGATACATCTCTGACAATGATGATGACGATGGCAGCGCGCTCTGCCGCTCACGCATGCTCGCACGAGCTGGTGATATGGATATTGGCTACGGCAGCATCACAGGAGGACGCTACATTATAGAACTAATGCCAGGCTGGGAAAAACTCGGAGGCATTGAGTTTTTGGCTTTCGATAATGCTTTTGTGCACTGCGCCACAATTTCAACAGAAGCCATTATTGCAAATATTTCTAAAAGAAACACAATGGACATAACCTGCGGATTTGAAAACATCAACTGCTGGTACTACTACGGCACTGACATAGAAGGCACAGGCACTGTATACCAAAGCAAGTTCCCAGCACAGGGAAGAGTGCCAGGATACAACGAATACGGAATAAGACGTTAAATCTTCTACCTTCTTCAAAACGATTTTTTCCTTCTCAGCAGCAATTTCTCTTGTTTTTTGTTCATCTGGATTCTTTTTTCGATGCAAGAACTCCATTTATTACCCTTGATATTCTTAATCTTCTTGAAATCCCCGAACCAATCGCGAAAACCATCTCGATAATTTTCCCAATCATCATAGAACTCGTCAATAAAAAGATCATTTTCAATTAACTCTTTTTGAGAAATTGTTGCTTGCGGACTAACATAACCGCTATGCCTTCTATCTTTCTTCGTTACCATTCGGACCGTCTCCGAACACCGTTGCGACAGCCACTTTCCAGGCAGCTGCGGCATTCGCTCTAAGAGCGATGATGTTCCTATAACGGCCTTTGATCAACTTCCATGTTCAGCTCTCTCCAAAATGATTAGTTCCTTGTTTTGCTTGAATGTGATATGAAAAACGTCAAAAAATCCAGCTCTTCCTAACAATACAGGAATTGTGCTGTCTTCATTCTGCAGCACTCTGGCGTCAAGTTTCAAGTCATAATATTCATCATCATTACTGATTTTGACAGAAACACTAGTTTTGCTAACATCAGTACTGCCGCTTATGCCTTTCGTAACTGAACGGCCTGTCTCTTTAAGACCAATGAGATCAGAAATCACTTTTGGCAGAAGCATTCCCTCAGCACCTGAATCAATCAAAGCCCGCACAACATACTCCTTCCCATCCTTGCCGCGTACACATAATGGAATAAAAGGCGCCTTTCCAAAACCTTCCACGCTCAAATACTTAAAAATCATAAGAAAAACGAGTCACCGCTTGGTATTTTTGTAAGTATTGGAGTTGATTTGCACGCTCTGATTTTATCAAACAGCTTTCTCAAATCAGCATCGTGTGCGATGACTTCGTTATCGCACTCAACAACCCATTCGCCCAGATACTTCGAATAATCAACCTCTTTCATTATTTAATCAAAAGACGAACTCCTTAATAAGTTTATCGACGGGAAAGTTGGAAGAATTACGGAAACGATTGGAAATGTTTGTTAACAACTCTGCGCTTTTCTATAACCCCTTTCCATCGCTTCCTCTTCGCTGTCAAAACAAAGCAAATGCACAGGCTTAATCCATTTGACAAACGTGCACTTGCATTCATAATAGAGGTCTGTCTTTGCATCACCAATCAATGTTGTGCCTAATGGACAGCCAATCTCTGAACACTCATTTTCTTCCAGTACAATTGGAGGCTGTTCAACAATAACTTTTGTTGCTTTCAACTGCGTTTTTTCTACTTCAACTGGAACCGGTGTAGAAGGAATTGTTGGCTCTACTGTTGGCGTTACGGTTGGTTCTGGTTGCTGCTGAATTGTAGAGCAGGCCATAAGAAATACAAATATTAAGCAAAATGACTTGTTCATGACTGTTTAGAGGATAGTGGGGTATTTATGGGTTGTGGCGGATCTTAATTTTGTAATATCCGTCGAAATGAGGTTTAATTCCGAGTATCACTATTCCAACTCCAACAATCAAAGAAACTAGAAGTAATAAATTAGTTAAGACTTCATTTTGCAGATTTGAAAGTATATCAATCATTATGAATAGCGAAAAGACCCACCATAGTATAGCCGCCGTAACAGAAATGCCCAAATCATAGAAAAGAGGACCAAGTTTAGCTAATACATGTAGGCCAGGGTTATAGCTTAGTTCTAGTCCTATACACAACGCATACAGAAAAAATAGCACTAATGAGCTTGTAAAACTAACTTTTGCAACTGTTTTTAACCCTAGCTCTACACCAAATCCAAGGTTTTTTCCTTCGGGTATAGTTTGGAGAATTCCAAACATTATTGCTAACAATAATGCAATAACAGTAATACGACCAATAATCAAATTGGCTGAGTTTTCTTTCTTAAGCATTTTGGTTTGTCACCTAAGACTGCTTATTCCCCATAGAAACCTAATTGATTTCTGAAATACCAGATGAAATATCCTATGCCGCCTATTCCGGCTAAAATAATTTTCGCTACTTTGAGATTATAGCCAAAACCAGACTCAATAAACTGACCAATAATCAAGATAGAAAAAATTATTATCAAAGGATAAACTAAAAGATGAAAGACATAATATCGAACAGTCTCTTCATATTCTTTGGCCGACATTCTATCTTTCATGCATCAGATGTTGATTGCGACGCTTTTAAAATTAACTGAAATCAGACCATATGTCTGCCTACTTAGTTATCCTTCCCAAATCCACCTGACCTCACCACACCTCAACGCTTCCACCGATCTCAGCTTGCTCATTTTTCTCCAGGTAAGCTTTTATACTCTAATATGTAAGTTTGAGTGGTATGGATGAGCTCGAACCATATCTCCCTTGGATAAAGGTAGGAGGTTTTTTCCTTTTAGTCCTCGCCATCTATCTAATAAAAAAATTCGCGCACTGGTTCTTAACTTTCAATTACAAGCACGATAAGAAAAGCATTAAAGCCAGCAGAGAATTTGTTAAATTCAAAAAATAAACCATTCTCCATTTTTCACATAGGTTTTTAAATCAGTTTCTATTAAATCGTCTAATAAAAGAGGTGCTTACTGGCGTGAAGCGTTTAGGTTGGCTAATAGCAATCATTCTCGTACTGTATGCAGTAGTTGAAATAGAACTGCTGTCACGCATGATTAGCCCAGAAGCATTAATACCAGAAACAGTCGGAAAGACTTTAGGGCAAGTCCTGTTAGTTTGGATAGGTTATTCAATTTTTGCGCGGAAGTATAAACCAGCATCGCCTAGGAACGCTTGGAAATTAAAAACGGTAATAGCGCTTATCTTGATTAATCATTTACTTTATAATGTTGGCAAGGAAATTAGTTGGGATTTGGCATATGAGCACGTCAATGCCCTTATCGCGTTTAACGCATTGAAATTCCTATTTTTGTGCTTTAGCGTGTACCTAGCGTGGAAGCTTGACAGAAAAGATGTAGGCGATGGACGTACCTTCGGTCTCAGATTTATTACTGTACTACAACTTGCTTTGCTAGTCATTGCTTTCGTAGTCGGATTTCAGGGTGGATATACTAGAAATAAGAACTTAATGAATGAATATACATCGTTAGTGAATACTGTCAACTCAGATGCGGAAATACTTTCTGAAAAATTCAGTTTATTGGAAAAAATAATAGACCAGCAAGACTGGACAAGATATCACGATGAGGCATTAATAGCACTCGATTTGTACGCGCAATACGTGCGTAGTAGCAAGAACTTATCAGATTTTCTTGAAAAAAACAAGAGCGACTTGTTAAGACTCGGTATGAACGTTCAGGACAATGTAGAAATGATGAGTGAACAGATGGAAATTGTAGAAGAAGAACATATTAACGTTTTAAAAGAAAATATTGCGTATATTGAATCAGAAAATTTAGCGGTGAAAAAATGAAGAAAACGTGTCTGTTAATTTTTTTGGTTTTGCTTATTTCTTGTGTTCCTGTTATTGATTACAATACACCGAAAAGTGAACTTCCGAAAACTAGCATAGATGTGGAAAAGGTTTGTGAAGAAATAGTTCCTGATGAAGTATACGATGGTAGTACTGCATCTGCAAAAATAGGGTGGGACAATGGATGGATTGCTGATGTTTATCAGGGATTTGGCGAAAACTATTGGCGTGCATACCCTTGGTTTCATAAAGGGCAATATTCGGGCGAAAACGTAAATTTATGGTATTCAACAAATGATTTTCCTGCTGTAAAAAGAATTGTGAACACCGATGAGCAGGGGAATATTCGTGACGTAACATGGTATTGGTACAACGTAAAGCTTGTGATTGAGCCAGAAGCTAGCAGGTTTGAAACTGATAGGTTTGGAACAAAGTATCCTTATCATAGGGTTGTTAAGGCAACGTGCACGTTCCACAAATTAAGGGAGGAGTGATGTATGGAGCTTCTTTATCCTCCGAGGTTTTGCCGGTAGACTTTTATAATTAGAATGAGATATCAATAGAGATGGCACGCTACCTAATTGAATTCCGTTTATTTGGTTCGGCAAAAGGATACGTGAAAGAATTGATGCATGAAGTTGGCCGCAAGTTTCGCGTTCGGCCTGCTGTACCTCACATTACTCTTGTTGGTCCTCTTCATACGCGTAATGAGCAAAGACTGATTTCTGAGTTTGAACGAGTCATTCAAAAGTACCGTAAAGTGACCTATCAACTTGATGGCTTCGAAAATTTTCCTAACACCCGCGCAATCTTTGTTGATATTAAACCATCTCACGAACTCAAAGAACTGCGACTCGAATTAATGCGAGCACTCAGCCCATTCTGTCAGTTAAGCGAATATGATAACGAAGGCGATTTTCATTTCCACGCAAGTATTGCAATTAAACTGCCTCCTTACAAATTTAACACTATTTGGGATTATCTTCAAAAAAAGCAATCTATACAGAAAGAACAAAATTTATTACGCGTTACCATTCTAGATAGAAATAGGAAAATCCTTCGCGAGTATGATTTGATACAAGGCAAAATGTTGTCACGTTATGAAGCGCTAAATCGATCGGTCCTTTTAAAAACAATCGCCATGTTACAAGGCACAAAATTAGAACCAGCGCCAGAAAAATCTACTGCGTTGGTTAGTGATCCACAAGGAAAAGTATTTTTCATAAGCGATACACATTTCGATCATGCAAATATAATACGATATTGCAAAAGACCATTTCATTCAGTAAGCCAAATGAATGAAACCTTAGTAAGAAACTGGAATGACGTTATTTCAGATAATGATACAGTATATGTTCTTGGTGATGTTGGTTATGGTCGTGGTCATCGTTCAATTGATTATTGGTTTGGCAAGCTAAAGGGAAAGATCATGTTTGTAAGAGGAAATCACGATAAAGGCCCTGTAAGAAAAGCGGAAGAAATCCCTAACGGAACGCGTTTGACATATCACGGAAATGAATTTATGTTGATGCACGACCCCGAAAGACCTGAAAACTGGAAGGGCTGGATTATTCACGGTGATGCACACAATAATGATTTGAATAACTATCCATTTATTAATTTTGAAGAAATCAAACCTACGGTTAAAAAAATCAGAGTAAACAAATCTGGAAAGATTATAGAAAAGCAGATAATTGCAGGAAAGACAATAAATGTTAGCGTGGAAGTTGTTAACTACACCCCTGTACTCTTGGATGATATACTTGATATTATTAATTCACCAACTAAAGCAACCAAAATTAAAACAACAACAAGTGCCAAAAAATCAATATTTGTTTCACTCATAGAAAATTTGAGAAGGCTATTCTCTTAATGACAAAAAGTTCAATAATCATTCATACCTCAACGCTTCAACCGGTCGCAATTTAGAAGCGCGTCGTGCCGGCAATACACCCGACATTGCGCCAATAACAAAGCTGAACAGCAATGCCCCAACAATCAGCCACACTGGGAACACTGCATAAATTGTTCCAGGACCGAACGCGGCGTTAGCACCAACTTCGACGGTTTTGGAAATGGCGGAGCCGATGATGATTCCGATGATTCCGCCGGCAGTGCCGAGAAGGCCTGACTCGATCAAGAATAAAGTAAGTACGTCACGGTTTCTGGCGCCGATGGCTTTCATCACGCCAATC
>CAZNFZ010000200.1:0-8042 GCA_964572665.1 uncultured Methanosarcinales archaeon | reverse complement strand
AGTGTTGAGCGTATGCCAGCAGGGCAGCCAGATGGTTGGCGTGCCATTGACTCAAACAGTTTTGGTTCGATAAGAATTCTAAATTTTTAATTGTGTTTTGTACAAGTAAACTATTAATACGCTGCCGGCAAGGAATACAAGTACTCCAATAATCCACGGCCAGGGTTGTTTGTTTGGCACAATTAATTTCTGAGGAGCTGGTGCTTCAGCAGGTGCTGTTGATATTTCTATTACTTTTGGCGGCTGTGTTGGTGCTGATTTTTCTTTTGCTGTTTTTGTTTCTGGAAAAGAAAATGGAAGGTTTGTATTTGCTGATGTGCTGGCAGATGAGCCTGAACTGCTTGAGCTACTTCCACTTCCACCGCCTCCACCTCCTCCTGAACTGCCTGAGCTGCCTGACGAACTCGATTCTAGAGTTATTGTCGTGCCCGAGATGCTGTTTCCGCTGATAACCGCGCCGTTTTTGTTATAAACTTTGAAATTTGATGTTTGGAAGTTTACGCTTCCTGTTCCGCTGCTGACTGAGTAGTATATTTTGAGTATGCTGCCATTTCCTGTAGTTATGCCGCTGCCTGTGCCGCTGAGAATGAGTGCTAATTTGGACGTATCTGCTCCCTGTGTTGCGCTGGTTGCCAACGCACCTGTTGTCCTGTTTGTTGTTTCAACATGAGAAAAAACGGCGTATTCGGGTGTGTCTTTTACAGTCAACTCTAGCCCATATACTGGCTGTGTGGTGTTAACCATGACATTGATTATGATTGTGCCAGGCGCACGCATTGTTGCGCTTACTGGCTCCAATGTATAAGTATCAGCAATGACAGTAAATGAAAAAAGAGCAATGAACAAGACAAAAAGTGCACACCTCATATCAAAAATTCAGCTTGCGCAATATTTAAAACTTGTCATCGCAATTATTAAAAGCGAACAAATGTTTCTTATGAAAAAAGAGGATAAGTATGGATTCAAGAATAATATTATGCATTGCAGTCCTGTTCGCGTGTAGTACTGTGCTTTTCTTCAGTTCTCCATCGATTACTGGAAGAGTATCTGATATTCAAACTGAACGTGTTGTCGTCATTCTAAAGCAAGAAGTAGAAGGTAATTCACTTACCGGCTCGTCAGTTATTGGAAATTCAAATATTGAAGACTTGCAGCAGGAAGTGTTAGATGACGTTAATAGTCCAGACCCTCTTGAAAGTATAATGGGTGTTGGCCAGACTGGAGACGTGCAGTCCGAACGCACTCTTGAGACCTTGCCTGCTATGATTGTTGAAGCAACCGCAGAAGGAATTGAAAAATTAAAAGAACATCCCCTGGTTGAAGCGGTATATTCTGACATTCAATTTGGATTGTATTTATCTGACAGTGCTCCGTTGATTAATTCGACTGCGGTCAATGCAATTCTTGTCAACAGCACCACGCTGACCGGGCAGGGAATAGCTGCGTGTGTAATTGATACTGGAATCCAGGCTTCTCATCCTGCGTTTGGCGGCAGAGTGGTTGCACAGAAATGTTACTGTTCTTCCAATTGTTGCCCCAATGGCCTTGCAGAAGATGTTGTTGCGACAGATACGCACTTTTTAAGCCACGGAACACACGTTTCAGGAATTATTGGTGCCAATGGCACATATGTTGGTGTCGCTCCCGGAATAAACATTGTTGCCGTAAAAGTTTGCAGTTCAACATGTGCATTGTCTGATATTATTGCAGGCATTGACTTTTGTGTGACGCACAAGGATGATTACAATATTAAAGTCATCAGCGGAAGTATTGGAGATGGAGGCAATTACATTAGCCAGTCTGATTGCCCGACATACTTTGATTCAGGAATTGACGCCGCGTACAGTGCAGGTATTGTAAGTGTGTTTGCGTCTGGTAACAACGGATATTCAAGCGGAATTAGCTATCCTGGCTGTTCGCCGAATGCTATAGCGGTTGGAGCTACAGACAAGTCAGATAATCTTGCTTCTTTTTCAAATAGAGGTGCATTGCTTGAGGTTCTTGCTCCAGGAGTTAGCATTACCAGCGCAAAGTCTCCAAATACGTACGGCTCTGTAACAGGCACATCTCAGGCAACTCCGCATGTTTCTGGCGCAGTTGCATTGCTGCAGCAATATGCAGCATTGACCGGCCAGATTTTTACTCCAAATGACATTAAGAACGCGTTTATGTTAACCGGGAAAAACATTAGCGGCTATCCGCGTATCAATATTCTTGCCGCACTAGAATATCTTGGCTACATTCAATCAAATAACACTCCAGTTGAATTATTGAATATTTCAATTATTTCTCCAACAGAGAATTCTATATTCAATGGTGAAGTTTTGCTGTCTGCGAATGTAACTGGCAACAGTTCTTCCGCAGCTGTGATATGGACGTCAAATGAAAGTGGCAGTCTTGGCAGTGGAGAAAGCATAACGATAAACATGACTCCTGGTGCTCATTCACTTACGGCAGCTGCAGTAAGCGGAAACCAGACTGCTTCTGCAAATGTTAATATAACCGTAATCGCGCCTCCAGTTACTGATTGGCCGTTAAACATCAGTATTGCTTCTCCGGCAGATGATTCAACAGTTTATTCAAATGGAACGACTTTTACCGCTGCAGTTGCTGGTAATAATTCGGATAACTTTACTGTTGCTTGGACTTCTAATGTTTCAGGAATTTTGGGATACGGCGCCAGTATTAACGCAGTTTTATCTTTTGGCAGCCATACTATCGCAGCTACAGTAACTGAAAGCAATGAATCTGCAACCACGAGCATAATTGTTAATGTGGTCTATTCGCCAATTACGATTGAAATTAGCATTGCAAGTCCAACCACCAATTCAATACTCTTGGCTAACGGTACAAATCTTATTGCGACAAGCTCGCCCGCAGGGACAATAAACTGGTCTTCAAATGTCTCAGGTATTCTTGGCACTGGTTCAGGCATTAATGTAAACTTGTCAGCTGGACTGCATAAAATTACAGCTGTTTCAACAGTCAACGGAAGCACTGGAAATGCTAGCGTTAATGTTAAAGTTATTTCATCGCCGTGCATCGCAAATATTGACTTGAACAATAATACAAATCCTGATGTTGGCGATATGATTTTGCTGCTGACTGCATTCAATACAAACGCCATATCTTGCATTACACCAAGCACTGCAGGCGAATGTGTTGTTGACCTTGACCAAAACAAAAACAACGTTTACAATTCAAACGACATCATTGATCTCATGAGAAACATCATTCTTGGAGCAGTTTACGATATATTTGGCGCATCATGTTGAGTTTTTGAGAAATGTAATTCTTGCTGAGGCTTAAAATAGTGCGCAATGCAGTTGTTGTAATATTCCATTATGTCTTTGCGCGCGAAGCCGTATGCCAGCCCAGTGTGGAAGTGGCGCCGAAATGGCGCATCAAGAAAGCGATATGCGCGCGGGATTATATCCTCAAAATTAGCATTCTCTGCAAGGGCTCCGCGCTGTTCGAGTAAATCATAGATTTTAACAATATTGTGGCCCATATTTTCAGGACGGCCTTGAAGGAAAGCGGCGCATACAATGTTTGTTGAAAATGCAGGAACTACCGATTTGCACGCGTCTTCGAGTTTTGCTGCAAAAACTTCTTTCCCCAAAAGTGTATTTTCTTCTGAACTTGTCATTGGCTCACCAAAACGTACTGAAATGTGCCCGATTGGCTTGTTGCCGATGCCAAGGTACTGCTGTGCCATAATCAGCGGCCAATCAAAAGCATAGTATAGCATTTTTTTAAAACGCGATTGTGATGATTTCCATTTTGCAAATGATACAAACCATCTGTCCTCAGGCACTCGTTCATATCCTATTGCCATCGGAACATAAACAACTTTTCTTCCGGCTCTTTTTTCTGCTTTTTGGAATATGCCCATAGCAGCCGAATCAAATGGAAGCACCTCTCCAGTGTACGACCTGCCTTTTTCTGGAAATATCAAAAACCAGTCGCCTGCCTCCATTCGTTCAGTTGTGTATTTGAGAAGTTTCGCCGTAGTTGATATCTGCTTGCCTTGCTCAGGGTTCCTGATTATTTTGTATCCGCCGGCTCTGCGTAAATTCTTATCGAAATCCCACTTTGCGATCTTTTTGAAGAGATTGTCACCTGCCGCTATTGCGAGAGGTCTGTCCCCTTTCGGAGTGTTGTGATGCTTAAGCACCCAGGGAACAACAACGTAGTCAAGGTGGCTTTTGTGGGTTGATACTAAAACAACGGAAGTGTCAGCAGGAATGGCAAGCAAGTTTTCAAGTCCCTGGACCGCGGGCTTGCCAGTATCCAAAGTTCGTTTAAAATATCGTGAGAATGTTACGTATAAACGGTCAATTACCTTCTGGTCATAGTTGTGCGCTATCTCTGTAAATGCCATTCCACCCGCCTGTCGTCTATAAAAAAGGAGTCCTTTAAAAGGGTTTTGGCATAAAAAATGAGCCCGCGGCGATTTGAACGCCGGACCTCTCGATTATCAGTCGAGTGCTCAACCAGACTAAGCTACGGGCTCGAAGTATTCAATTTATGATTCATTCGAGCCGGTAGTTCCGGAAAACAGGTTTTCCGATACTACGGGCTCGTATCTGTTCGTGGGGACTATAACGCTTTTTAAACATTATGGTAAATATTAAGAACTGTTGAAAGGACAGTTATGACATGAAAATAGCCGAAAAAACAGCCGATCCAGTCACTAATCTGGCGCTTGATACAATAGAAATCAAAAAGCAAGCATTACTGTTTGTGAATGCCAAGCGTTCTGCTGAAAAGGTGGCCGAAGATATTGGCAAAAAATCGCTTTTGAAAAGCGCCGAACTTGACAAATTATCTGAATCAATTCTCACTGTGCTTTCAAAGCCAACAAGGCAATGCGAAAGACTGGCTGCTTCGGTAAAGCATGGCATCGCATTCCATCACTCAGGCCTTGCTTCAAAACAAAAGGAGTTAATTGAGGATGCGTTCCGCGCCGGTACAATAAAAATTATTTGCTGCACTCCCACGCTTGCTGCCGGAATGGACTTGCCTGCCTTCCGTTCAATTATTCGAGATGTTAAAAGATTTGGAATGCATGGTATGGCGCACATTCCAGTTCTTGAATTTTTGCAGATGGCCGGCCGTGCAGGCAGGCCTAAATACGATACTTTTGGTGAAACAATTGTTCTCGCACAGACGGAAACAGACAAGGAATTCATTATTGAGCATTATTTGAAAGGTATTCCCGAGGATATTTATAGTAAATTGGCAGTTGAGCCAGTCTTGCGTACGTATTTGTTGTCATTAATCTCTTCCCGCATTATTTCATCAAAGGATTCTATTCTTGATTTTTTTAGCAAAACTTTTTGGGCGTACCAGTACAAAGATCTTGCAAAAATGGAGCGCATCATTGATAGGACCTTAGGTCTGCTTGAAGAATGGGGCTTTTTGCAGAAAGTGCAGGAAGGTCACAGGGCAACTATGCTAGGCAAGCGTGTTGCAGAATTATATCTCGACCCGTTAACAGCATTCAATTTGCTCAATCGTCTTGAGAAAGCAACACGCACCACGCTGAAATCAATTTCTTTCTTGCACGCGGTTTCCAACACGCTCGAGATGCGTCCATTATTGAGGGTGAAACAGAAGGAATACGATGATATTCAGGGAAAATATGCGTTGCTTGAGCCTAATCTTCTTGAGCACGAGCCGAGTATGTTTGAGCCTGAGTATGATGATTGGCTTGCCAGCGTTAAAACTGCGTTAATGCTGGAAGATTGGATTGATGAAAAAGATGAAGAATGGATTATGGAGCGTTATGATAGCCGTCCAGGTGAAACGCGGGCTAAAATTGACAATGCTGATTGGTTGTTGTATGCTTGCAATGAGCTTGCGAGATTGATGCAGTATCAGCCGTTGCTGAAGGAAATAATGAAAGTCAGATTGCGATTGAAGTATGGTGTGAAAGAAGAACTATTGCCATTAATCCGCCTGGAGGGCATTGGCCGTGTCAGAGCGAGAAAGCTGCATCGTGCTGGAATAAAAGATTTAGGAGACATTAGAAAAGCGTCAATCGAAAAGTTGGCAGAAATTATTGGAGCCGCAGTTGCAAAATCAATTAAACAGCAGGTCTCTGCAGAAGCATAGCATCATAAGAATTCCGTGCTACTTCTTCAAGCGCTTTTTCCGCTTCGCCGTCTTTTTGAATTGAAGTATGGGCTATGCCAAATTTCAATTTTGGAAACAGTTCCGAAATTGTTGCTTGCAAATCCATTGATACTGCGGAAATCGGAGCCTCGCTGCCTTCATATATTCCTGCGACAATGTCCGCATTTTTATCTTTGTAATGAGTGGCATAATCAGCCCGGCAATCCACCAGCTTTGCTATATCAACTAAATTATCCTGTGGGGCATTGGCAAGATAAATCGCCACAATGCCTGCGTCAGGCGATGGGTTCGGCAGCGCTAACTTGGCTATTGAATTTTCCAAACTGATAAGAAAGTAAGCTTTAGACTTGAGTCCAGTTGACCCGTCCTTTGAGATGTTTCCGCTGTCTTTGTCGTTTATCACGTTAGCAGCTCCTAATATAACTTAAATAGCATTTATATATAAATCTTTGGCTTTTTACTACTGGACAGAAATTACTTTTCATTTTGGCCTCTGTCGCACAGCTATCGGTTTCGGACGCCGACTTGGCGCTTCATCAGTCGGCATTCTCGCGATATAATGCTCGAAATCACTATACTTCACAGTCTGGTCCTTTCCTTGCTTGTGAGCACCATAAAATGCAGCGTCAGCGCCTCGATGCAAGTCGTCCGCGCTTTCACCTAACTCATACTGTTTCACGCCCAAAGCTATGGTAATTCCTTCAATTTTATAATCAAATTCAACATCATCTTCAACGAGAGTGTAAATCATCGGATGTCCTTTCACCGCCAGTCTCAATTTTTCCGCAATGTCGTAAGACTGCTGCTCTGTCGCTCTTGGAAGAATGATACTGAACTCGTCTCCACTTCTACGCGCAAGAATATACGCTTTTGGCAAAACTTCACGCGCGACTTTTGAGATTTCTTTCAATACAAAATCGCCAGCCTCGTGCCCATACGTGTCATTTACTCGTTTAAAATTATTGACATCATAAACAATGACGCTGAGTGGTTCACTATGCTTTTCCGCAATTCTAATTTTCTCAGGAAGGTCGGTAAAGAGGAATCTACGGGAATAAAGTCCAGTAAGCGGGTCAGTCATTATTTCCCCATATAATTTTCTATTTTGTCTGATGTGCTCAAGCCCTTTTGCCATTTCCTCAGTCAATTTTTGAGCTAGGCTTTGATGTGATCTTTCCATTCCATCCAATTTAATCTCATAATCTTCTGAAAGATGCACAAGTTGCCTCAGTGCTGAGCCTACAGAAGCTTGAAGTTCTGTAACTGAAATGGGAACAGCATGTTCGCCAATCATGGCTTCCAAACCAGTTACTTTTTCAATTATTTTCGAGAATATCTTGGCAGTTTCATACAGTCGATCTTTAATTGCCACGCCAACCTTGCGTGCATCAACAAGAGTTTCAACTATCTGTTCAGGCGTTTTTCTTTCAAAGAAGCGATATACGCCAGAATCACGAGTCGTTTTCAAACGTTCTCCAAGGCGTTCCCTATTCACTTTCGGTTCTTCACTCACCATATCACCAATACACCCAAATTCCCTATATAAACCTTTCTATTTTAACTACTCCAAAGTGACTACAAATAGCACATTTAGGCGTATATTAGAATCGCTCGGGGCTGATATAAAAAAGCTCCGGTGGGGCTGCCACCGGAAAGAAGGCTTTCGGCATTTTTTATGTTTTTTTGATCACCTCTGTTTAGGGTTGGTATGATAATCACAAAGAAATCGGTTTTAATATGCGTTAGGAACAGTTAATCTAGACGTTAAGTCCATAAGAAGGTTTATAAATCGTTTATTATCGTCTTAAGAATATGCCCGAGTAGGCTAGCTTGGATAGACTGTAGGGTTGCGGTCCCTTCGACCTGGGTTCAAATCCCAGCTCGGGCGTATTTTACTTGCT
>CAZNFZ010000199.1:0-2046 GCA_964572665.1 uncultured Methanosarcinales archaeon | reverse complement strand
TTCAACAGGGCACCCAAATTCCTTCTTCAAAAACTCAAGCGAGTCCATCAAGTTCTGGTATTCTGCTTCTTGGTGTGTTACGTGTGCGGGCATTTTGCCTGGGTCTTTCACAATTTTTTGCACCAGTCCTGCTGTTTCCTGGGCGTGGTCCTTGAACTCTCCCATTACTGCTTTCATTATTTGTCCTATATCGCGTGTCTGTGTCATGAGTTCGCGTAATTTTCTGAAAAGCTGTGCTTTCCAGTCCTGCGCCGCAAATAAAGTAACTAATACTGGCTTGTCAATTTTTGCCAATTTCAATACTTGTGCAACATCGTCAAGCACTTGCGTCATAAGCGCCTCCGCTTGTTCTATTGCGGAGTTTATTTTGTTCTCGTCGTGTTGCGGCCACTTTTCGTTAGTAATTAATTGCGGTTTTTCTAATTTTGACCAGATTTCTTCGCACAAGTGAGGTGTAAACGGCTGTAACATGAGCGTCTGTGCTTCAATTATCTGATTCAGCACGTCTTGGTTCATTGTTCCTGCTGTTCTGCGCGTGTACCATTTCAAGTGTCTTTGAATATCAAAGAATCCGCGCGCCAATGCTGTTCTGTAAAGCGTCTCATCCATCGCGGTAGTGGAATCTTTTATTGCCGAGTGTAGTTGGTGTTCCATCCACTTGTCAATTTCGTTTTTAGCTCTTGTTTCTCCGTTCTTTCCGTAATATTTAAGCGTGAAATCATACCATTGTTCAAGTTTACTTTTCATAGTCTCCGCTAAATCAGTATCCCAGTCAACGTCATTGAGCTCTTCTCCCGTCGATAAAATACTAATGCGCACAATGTCCGCGCCAAATGCCTTAATTACATCGCGAAGCGTCTTGAAGTTGCCTTTGCTTTTGCTCATCTTCTGTTTTTGGATGCTTACAAAGCCATTAACTGCGATTCCGCGCGGCCAGTATTGCTCTGGGAAGCAGGCGGTATGGTTGAAAATGTAGAATGCGAGGTGATTCTGAACTAAATCTTTGCCTGAGCTTCTGAAATCTACTGGATACCAGTATCTGAATTCTCTTTGCATGTCTTGAAGAACTTTTGCGTCAACTCCAACTTCATCAATATCTCCAATGCCTAAGAAAATATAGTCGAACAGTCTGTCGTTTATTTTCCCAAGAGGTACTTTCTTCAAATGATGCACAATTGTGTAAAACGCGTTGTAAATCGTGCTGTCGCTTAAGCTCTCAACTTTCCATTTTTTATCCCAAGGCAGGTCTGTGCCGAGTCCAAACTCTCTTGTGCATGCCCAGTCTCTTAGCCAGTCAAGTACATATTCAAATTGCGGTCTTATTTTCTCTGGATACAGCTTCATTTCCTGCAGGCACTTCATTGCCTGCTGTTTCCATGCGCTGTCTCCATATTTCAGGAACCATTGGTTTTCTACAATCTTGACGTGGCATCTTGTCAGACATCTGCAAATTACTGGATTTATCAGTTCCTGCAAAATAATTGCTTTCTTTTCAGAAGTAAAGTCTGCAACAATCTCTGGTTTCGCTCCCTGAATAGTTTTTCCAGCGTACTTGCCAGTATTCTGTTTTAATTTTCCAATGTGAAATTCTTTTTTGTATACTTCTCCTGTTGCTTCTTCAAGTTTGGCGTCGGAAGCATTTTTGATGCCCATTTTCGTGCAAATCTCGACCGCGGGGTGCTCTCCAAATCCTTCAACAGCGATTAAAGAAACCGGTTTTACTTCTTTCGCGCCGGCGTAATTCTTGTCCTGCAATTCTTTGAGTGCCATCCAGTCGTATGGTGCGTGGCTTGGTACGCTCATTACAATTCCAGTTCCGGTATCTGCTGTGACAAATGCTGCAGGGAATATTGGAATTTTTGTACCAGTAACAGGATTCGTAACGTGCGCTCCAATAATTTCTTTGCCGGATATTTTCCTGATTTCTTTCACGACGTGTTTCTGGTCTGCCAATTTGCGCGCGCACTGTTCTGTTATCATCCAGTGCTCTCCATCGACATCAGCTTCAATGTAAGTTAGTTCAGGATTCACCCAGATGTTTGTTAC
>CAZNFZ010000198.1:0-2081 GCA_964572665.1 uncultured Methanosarcinales archaeon | reverse complement strand
GCCCCGTCTCCAGAATCAAGCTGTCTTACGATAGAAAGAACATCTTGCTGTTGTGCTGCCGGCGCAGGTGAAATCTTTTTTCTGAGCTCAAGCCAGTTCGGGTCTATTTTCTTTACAATCTCTCCCAAAATATATTGTTGTTCATTGTAAACTCGGGGTCTGCCAATTACCAGGACAGGATCGCCAATGCTCACTGAAGCGGGTGTTTCAAAACTTCTGACGAGTATGCTTCCTGTTCCATCATCTATAACCAAATCATTTGTGGAAACAACAATGCCTTGTATTCGCAGTCTTTCCAGCGCAGTGCCGTCCGCCAGAACTACCTGTGCGGGCATATCGTCTTGTTGGTTAAAGCTACCGCTTAGAAGTTCTGTTATCCATATTGGCACTGCTGGTTTGCTTTCCACCCATTGTTTTTCGTGTAGTTTTCGTATTTATTTTTATGTGTTCTGCAGTGCATCGGTTTTGTGGTGCTAAACCTTCGTGCGAAGGATTTAAATAGCTTCATTAGAGCAATATGACAAAAGATGGTGCAGGAAAGTTTGATTGAATACATTCAGAAGCTCGTTAAATTAGGTTACGATGCGGGCACTATCAGAACAACACTTCTGAATGCCGGTTATTCACCTTCTGATGTTGATACTGCTCTGCGTATTGCCGGTGCGCCAGCAGGACACCGAATTGAGACAAGAACATTAGCTATACTTTTTGTTGCATTATTGGTATTGGGTGTTGGTGTTTTGCTGATGTTCAAGGCTTTAGAACAGCCTCCTGTCCAATTAAGTTTTAATGTTGATTTATTTAGCACACAAGTTGCTCCTGGAAGAGATTTGGTTATCAATGCAGTTATCTTGAATCCAAGCGGAATAAAAACATCTGGGCTGATTGATTATGAAGTGTATGGTCCAAGAGGAACAACTGCACACAGAACGGCGAGTTTCTCCGTAACTACACAAGCCAGTGTTCCCACTTCAATTCCTATTCCAGCAGATTCGCCGCAGGGAACGTATTCCTTGAACGTGAGAATGTCTTATTCCAACAAGCCGGTTGTTGCGCTTATGCGCAGTTTCGAAGTTGTTTCCAAAGTTGAAACAGCAGTGCCTGGTGAAGTGTTAACTGAAAAGAAGGAAGAAAAGGCCAAGGAATTGCAGTTGACCTGTCCAGGGGGCTGTGATGATTTGAATTTCTGCACGGCTGATAGTTGTGTGCAGGGGCAGTGCATTTACACGTCGATTGTGCCGTGTTGTGGAAATAAGGAGTGCGAGCCAAGTGAGTCCCCAGCTTCATGCATACTTGACTGTAGCGAAAGGCCAGTGAGTGTTGATGAGATCCGTAAGAAAGCTGCTGAAGCAGCTATGGCAGATGTTGGCAGGGCCGCGGAGATTTGTGATACGTTAAAGCAGCGTGAATATATCGATTCTTGTTTAATGGATGTTTCTGAGGCGTCAATGTCAAAAGAGACGTGCGCGGCAATTATTGATTCAGAAAAGCGTGATGCTTGCTTTATTCCGTTCGCCTATCAGGGTGATTATTCTGTTTGCAAGGACATTATAAACAAGTACATGAAGAATTCGTGCGTATCATTGTCAGCAATTGCTCAGGTAAACGCAACAGCTTAAATTCTGCTGATAAATCCTCTTCTGGGCTCAAAGATGTCTCCAGCCCGTTTGAGCTTTTGGAGTATTTCTTCCGATTCTGATTCAGTAATTTCTTTTTCAAGTGCAGTTTTTATGATATCTTCGACCGGTATTGCCTTGCCTACTTTTGTTTCGAGTTCGTGGATGATTTCTTTCATTGTTATAAGTTTGTTTCTGGTGCTTGCAGGTGTTTCAGATAATCTGTCAACGTCGAAAGTGCCTGTTTTCTCGTCGAATGCCACTTGTCTGAGGCAGAAGTCCATGAGTTCGACTGCTTTTTTGGCGTCTTTCTTGGTGACCTTATCGCTTAGTCGCAATCGTGCGCTTGCTTCTGACAATCTAACTAATCCTTCTAATTGTCTGGCTGAAATCGGTACTGATTTTACCTCTATACCTGCCGAAGCCCTCATTTTAAGATAGTAATCGCGTAATTCTTCAATTGCT
>CAZNFZ010000197.1:0-2535 GCA_964572665.1 uncultured Methanosarcinales archaeon | reverse complement strand
TCGCAACCGGCACGCAGTTGAAGACGGAGCGTCCGGGTAAAGCAGCAAGTATGACGTCTTGCGATTTAATTGAAGGTCCTATTGTTCGTCTGGCAGACGGTTCTGTGCAGCAGCTCCGATCATTTGAGGAGGCAAAGCGCGCGCATCCGTTTGTTAAGGAAATTATTTTCCTCGGTGACATTCTAATTGCTTATGGTGATTTTTTTAATCGTGCGCATCCATTGGCTCCAGCTGGTTATTGTCCGGAGTGGTGGGCGCAGGAAGTTGAAAAGTCAGTGAAGGATGTTGAAATCGATGCCCGTTTGAAAGAACTGCTTTCTGATCCTTTGAGAAACGTGCCGACAGCGCAGGAAGCCATTCAGATTGCGCGGACAACAAAAACACCATTGCATCCTGAATATTCATTGTATTGGAATACTATATCGCATGATGAGTTTAGAAATTTGTTGGACTGGTTTGACAGTGCAAAAGTGCATACGACTGAACATGGAGTTCTGAAAATCGTGCTGCCAAAAAGTGATGCTAAGCGTTCTCTTGAATTGATTGGCTGCTCGCACACTTTTGTAAACAATGAGTTTGTCGTGATTGACAAGGAATATGCCTCTGTTCTAACCATTATTCTTCATTTGTTGGACGAAAAGCCAAGCGAATTGAAGAAGTTCATAGTGTCTGAAAAATCAGTGCTTGATGCAGTTAATCAGTTTTCTCCAGTTATCATTCGTGATAAGGCCGGCACGTTTATTGGTGCGCGTATGGGTCGTCCGGAAAAGGCAAAGCAGAGGGAATTGACTGGTAGTCCGCATGTTCTTTTCCCAGTGGGCGAGGAAGGCGGTAGGTTGCGAACCTTCCAAAGTGCTCTTCAATCCGGAAAAGTTACTGCTGCTTTCCCGTTCTTTTATTGTCAGAACTGCAAGGCAGAAACAGTGTTGAATGCGTGTGAAGTTTGTGGCTCAGCAACGACGCGTAAATGGAAATGCATCCGCTGCGGTCTTATCGATACAAAAATGTGTCAGATGCATGGTGAAGCAGAGGCAAGCTCGGAGCGTTCTATTCCGCTGAAACATTATTTTGACTGCATTGTTAAGCAGCTGAAAATCCAGCAGTATCCTGAATTGATCAAGGGCGTGCGTGGCACGAGCAACAAAGAGCATATTCCTGAGCATCTGGGCAAAGGCATTTTGCGTGCCCGTTATGATATTCACGTGTATAAGGATGGCACAACGCGGTATGATATGACTCAGTTGCCTCTCACGCATTTCAAGCCGTGTGAGATTGGCACAGGAGTTGTCAGGCTTCGAGAGCTGGGTTATGCAAAAGATATCAAAGGGGCTGAGCTGGTCAGCGATGAGCAGATTTTGGAATTAAAGCCGCAGGACATTATTCTGCCAAGCTGTGATGAAAGTCCTGACGAAGGTGCAGACAAAGTGCTGTTGAATATTGCACGTTTTATTGATGATTCTTTGGAATATTTATACGGCCTGCCGCGGGTCTACAACACGAAAAATATTCAGGATTTGGTCGGTCATCTGGTGATTGCGTTGGCTCCGCACACCAGCGCCGGAACTCTTTCACGAATTATTGGCTTCAGTAAAACACAAGGTCTTTTTGCTCATCCATTGCTTCATGCCGCAACACGTCGTGATTGCGATGGTGACGAAGCCTGTGTTATTCTTTTGATGGACGCGTTTCTTAATTTCAGCAAGAAGTACTTGCCAGGAAGCCGTGGTTCAACCATGGATACGCCATTAGTACTTACTAGTGTGCTCAACCCATCAGAGGTTGATGACATGGCATTTGACGTTGATATCGCGTGGAAGTATCCTATTGAATTGTACGAGGCCAGTTTGCAGTATAAGATGCCGTGGGAAGTGAAAGTGTCTCAAATTAAAGGCTGTTTGGCAAAGCCTGAGCAGTATGAGAAGATGGGGTTTACGCACGACATTACCAATTTGAACAAGGCAGTTATGTGCAGTGCATACAAGATCTTGCCTTCAATGGAGGAAAAGTTGAGGGGTCAGATGGACATTGCAGAAAAGTTGAGGAGTGTTGAGGCTTCTGATGTTGCGCGTCTTGTCATAGAAAAGCATTTCTTGAAAGATACCAAGGGTAATTTGAGAAAGTTTTCAATGCAGGAATTCCGCTGCGTGAGCTGTAATGAAAAATTCCGCCGTCCGCCATTGATTGGCAAGTGTACAGAGTGCAATGGTAAGATTGTATTTACAATTAGTGAAGGTTCAATTGCAAAATATCTTGAGCCGACAATTTCTCTGGCAAAGAAGTACAATGTTTCTGCGTATTTGCAGCAAACTATAGAGCTGCTGCGCGTTAGAATGGAAAGTGTGTTTGGCAAGGAGCCGGACAAGCAGGTTGGTTTGGGGGCGTGGTTCGGGTGAATGCCGCGGGGGATCTAAAGGGGGACGGCGGTGGAGTCCCCCTTGGTATGACTGCGCAGCCTAAACGTCCAGGCGTTGGCGTCGGTGTTTTTGTAAAAAAGGATGGGCAAATTCTTCTTCAGAAACGCATTGGAGCACATGG
>CAZNFZ010000196.1:0-3024 GCA_964572665.1 uncultured Methanosarcinales archaeon | reverse complement strand
ATCTCCGCGCGCAAATGAGTCTGCGCTTTCATTGTACGCAATCTTTTCTAATTCTGACACTATGATTGGGAATGGCATGTCTGCTGCTTCTGGAGTAATAAGGAAATTGATGTCTTGTGCGTATGGGTCTGCTTTTCTCAGGAATTTCTGGATGCTTGCATTCAGAACTCCTGTATAAATCAACCCGGTCTGCGGTTTGCCATCGATTACAAGAGTGGGCGCTTCGGTAACATTATAGCTTTCTGCAAGGATGTTTACTAAAGGCTCATCCTTGTAATCTTTGTCAAGCGTCAAAACAACTAACTGTTGGTCATATCCTTTGCTTAAATCTTGAAGAATAAATCCCTGTCTTTCACTGGCGTCCTGGTCTATTTCGTAGAAGAATATTATTGGCAGATATGGATTGTCGCAATCTTTATTCAGCCGTTGGATTAGTGCTAAGAACCTCAATTCAAGGAGGAAATATTTTCTTTTCAAATAATCATAATCTTTCCTTCTGAAAAAGCTGAATTTAGAGTAACTTCCTAAATCTTCGCCAACTTTTCTAATTTCACTTTTCAAGTCTGAAATGCGCGAAATCATAATTTCGCATTGCTCGCCTCCAAAAGTTTCTGTAAAGAATTTCTCTGCTCTATACGCTTCGCTGTCTATTTCGTGTGCTATCATTACGTCTTCAATTATCGAAATTCTGAACGCGTCAAAGATGTGGTTTATCAGTATGCCTGCTGCAAATATTAGAATGGTGAGCAGCAAGCTTCTCAGTAGAATGTTTTTACGTTCATCCATGGAGGAGAGGTAGTAATTGTTCTTTGGTAACTAGCCCTTGAATCGTATGCTCAAAGTTCACGACAAGTGTTGGCGCCTGGTTTATTTCATAATAGTCTTCCACGAACTCAAGCTCCTGTGAATAGTGGTATTCTATGGCAAAGACGTGAAGGTTATACTGTGATACGAGGTCATCAAGGATTTTTCCCTGCTGCTCGCTTGCAGGATCGTCTTTTTTGAAATAGAATAGAATTGCATTTATTCCTGAACCGCAGTCTTGCTGGAGTTTTTTGTCAAGGATATATGTACGTATCTGCATCAGGTGGTATTTTCTTTTGAGGAAACTGTAATTGTCTTCGCCGAGTTTTTCTTTTGCGTCTGAAGCTCCTAAGACTTTGCCGAGCTGCCACAATTCTTGTCCCAGGCTTCCAAGTCTTTTTCCTGCAAGCGGGCAGTTTATTTCAAAGCTTTCAAACAATTCTTGTTCTACGAGAAAACTTTCAGCATCAAGTTCTGATTGGCGAAGCACTTTTGTAATTTCTGTTGAACTTGAGCTTTTCCATTGGTTGCCAAGTAGCACTCCGGTTGCGAATACAACTGCTACGAGAAGGACCGTTGTGACTAAAACTTGTTTTTTCATCTGACCTTCCATACATTTATGTTTGAACTTGTTTTTAATTTTTTAAACGTTTCGCTGTTTTTGACTAGGAAGTCTAGTCCTTGCTCATCTCTTTCCCAGAGCAGACCGTGTTCCATTTCAGGTGTAATGAGTATATTTGTAACGTTGTATTTATTTAATAATGGTGTGGCTTGTGCAAGGTCTGTTGCTTTGAAAAGTGCAGCTACATCCCAGGATTGATCTTCAGGTTCTGCAAGCTCTTTCCAGAGTGGGTCCATAAGTGCAGTATGGCCTGCTGATTCAACCCAAAATCCGTAATTCTCATGTGTAGCTACCGTGCCTGGTGGAAACTCAAGTGCTTTGAAGAATGCCGGTGTTGGAGGTGTGTCTGCCAAAAAGACCGCATGTGAAATGCTGCTAAATAATAAACCGCAAAATAGGACGAGCAGTGCTGCTTGCCTGAGGAAATGAAGTTCCCATTTTCGTTGTGAGAGCTTTGCCAATGCCGCGCCTGCCAGTGCTGATACTGCAACGTTTGCGAATACTAGGAGGTGCGGGAAAAAGAAGCTGGCTGCGAGAAATCCGATTAATATGGCATATGTGGCATACGTTTTTTGGTTTCTTTTCCATGCAAGTGCCGCTCCTACAATTGCTAGTAAAAATGCAAATATGCTGAAGCCGTAAACTCCTCCAAAGTCGCTGATGTATTGAGAAAGCCCGTGGGGCAGTGCAACCAGTGGTGGAGTGTGTCCTAAAACAATTGCGCCTATGCTGAGCAGTGCAGTTACAATGAAGCGTTGTGTATTTTTTTGATAAATGAGCAGCAATACAAGCAGGAGGCAAATGGCAGTCACGTTGTAAATAAATCCTGATAAACAGGCAGTAACGTACAAAATGCTGCCTAGTATCCACCATCTACTGAGCAGCAGCCACGTTCCTCCCATTAGGAGTGCGAGGATGAATGCGTACGGTGTGCCAATCGTGCCTACTGCGAGTAGTGGCGGCGAGAGTGCATAGGCAAGCAGTATCCATGGTTGCGTGTTTTCTGATATTCCAAGTTTTCTCAGTAAAAGCCAGAAAAACACAAAGCTTAGGGTCGCAAAGATGCTGGGCAATAAATTGAATGCTAATGGCCCGAAAATTACATAAGCGCCCGCAAGCACGAGATGGTATGGATGCAGGATGTATGGCCGTCCGTTGGCTAGGGCAGTATCTGTTGTCGGTATGCCTTTGAGGAGCTCAACTGCCATTCTGCTGTGATAGTACGGCTCTGTTCCAGCGAGTGTAGGGTTATGATGTGCGAAGCGCAAGTGTAGTGGAAGCGCTATCATGAATAATGCGAGCACGAAGATTGCAAACAAATGCTGTTTCATGATACCACTCTGACTTTGCAGCTTGGGTCTTTTTCGTAGATACGGACATTGGTTGCCTGTATGCGTTTGAAGCATTGGCTGTTCGCATATGGCAGGTCTTTCATGCCAGGTGGAACGATTAGATAGTCTGCTGAGTATTTGTCAAATAATTCTGCAGCTTCTGTCTCAAACGTTGTTTTGTATACGCGCATTACGTCTTGGTAGCGTTCATTGATGCGCGGTTGAAGGTGAAAATAATCATCAATTACGTTTTTTCTATTCGCAAAC
>CAZNFZ010000195.1:0-2844 GCA_964572665.1 uncultured Methanosarcinales archaeon | reverse complement strand
TCTTTGCGTGCTCCAGCTAAGGTCATGCTTGGTCAGGCCTTGGCGCGCGCCTTAATCGGCATTGACGGGTATGGCGGCGGCCATGAGCAGGCCTGCGGCGCTGGCATCAAGAAAGATGACTTCAAGCGTTTTCTGGAAAATCTAAGGAAAGAGCTCAATCTGTAACGATATCTTTTTATAGAGAATATATCGGTTTTAGAATATCCGCGCCGATAATTCAATGGTAGAATGTCAGCCTTCCAAGCTGATCATCTGGGTTCGAATCCCAGTCGGCGCATAACATAAACCTTTTAAACACTCTTTCCAATGTTATGTCAAAAGGTGATATTATGAATAAAACTGAAACTATTGTTCTCATATTGATTCTTGTTGTCGCGTTTGCAAGTATTTGGTTTTTGTTCAAAGGTATTGGTAAGGCTGTGCAAATGCCTATGCAAGTCAATGAAGTTCTGGTTTCTGAGCGTAATTGCGTCTGCAGTGACGCTGCTGGTGAAATGCACTTGATTGCTGCCGGCAGGGCAACCAGCGTATATGATTGCAGAAGTCTGTGCATGGGCAATGGCTGGCAATTTGTTGAATTGCGTCAATAGAGAACTTTGAATAGTCGTTTATGTTCAAATTTCTCTCTGAGGTTTTTGACAAGTTAATTTAACTCAAAATCCTCAATAAGCTTTAAAAAGCATTAGAGTAGCTTTCTTTGTATGACAGAGACCATTTTAGCCATTGGCGCGCATAATGATGACCATTTGATTGGCGCTGGCGGAGCTTTAACCAAATACGCTAAGGAAGGCAAGCGTGTTAGAACAATAATTTGTTCTTTTGGTGAGAAATCTCATCCTCACTTGAGAAAGGAAGTTATAATCACCCGCCGTGTTAAGGAAAGTTTGAAGGCGGACAAGATTATGGGCTGTGCTGGCGTTGCATACTTGGGCGTCAGGGAAGGCCATTTTGATGAGGATTTTGAAAAGCGTGATATTTCCAAGAAGCTTGCGTGGATTGTCCAGAAGGAAAAGCCGTCTAAAATTTTTACTCATGCTCCTGATGATTTTCATCCAGACCACAGGGCTGTATACCGGTTGGTTATGAAGTTAGTTGAGGAAAAGAAAATTAAGTGTCCTGTTTACTCATTTGACATCTGGTCATTGGTAAAGCTCAGAAACCGCAATCTTCCAAGGTTAGTCGTTGACATCAGTGATACTTTCAATACAAAAGTCAAGGCGTTTCTTGTTCACGAGTCTCAAACGATTGCCATTTGGTCATTGCTTTGGAAGCTTGTCTTGAAGGATTGGCTTTCAGGCATTATTCACGGGTATAGGTATGCTGAGGTATTTTACCGGTTAAAATGAAGTTAGTAGTCTCAACTGATTGTTTCCTGCCGCGCTGGGACGGAATTGCACGTTTTCTTTCACAGATACTTCCAGAATTGGCAAAAGACATGCAGGTTACAGTCTTTGCGCCTCATTTTGAAGGTAAGTTTCCAGTTGTAAAAGGTGTGAAAGTTATTCGCTTTCCATTGCTGAAGATTCAGTTTGGTGATATTTTCTTTTGCAAGCCGGACAAAATTGCGATGGAGAAAGCAATTGCTGAAGCAGATGTTGTATTTAATCAGACGATTGGTCCGGTTGGCATTGCTGCCATTAAGATTGCCAGCAGGTTGAACAAGCCTGTCGTAAGTTACATTCATAGTATAGAATGGGACCTTGCCAGAAGGGCAATGAAGATGAACAAATGGCTTGTCGGATGGTATGTGCAGAATCTGGCGAGAAGAATGTATAACAAATGTTCTTTGCTTTTGTGTCCATCCGGTGAGGTTATTGACTTGTTGTCTGAAAACAAGATTACGGCAAAGAAAAAAATTGTGCATATGGGTGTTTCTCCTTTAAAGTTCTATCCGCCTGTATCCAAGGGCGCTGCAAAAAAGAATCTGGGCATTGATCCAGCGTTCAAAATAATTGGTTTTTGCGGAAGAATAGCCAGGGAAAAAGACTTGCCGACATTATATAATGCTTTTTTGAAAGTGCACGCAAAGAACCGTGATACTGTGCTTTTAATTGTCGGGGAAGGCCTTGAAAAGGAAATCCCTGCATCTAATCATGTTCTTCGTGTTGGAAAACAGGACAAAGTTATCCCATTTTTGCAGGCAATGGACATTTTTGTTCTTCCGAGCTTGACAGAAACGTCTTCTCTTGCTACAATGGAGGCAATGGCTGCAGGTTTGGCTGTTGTTGTAACGCCTGTTGGCAGCATTAGGGAATATATCAGGGACAGGAAGAACGGTTTGTTATTCACACGCCATGACATTGCTGGCCTTGTTGAAAAGCTTGAATATTTGCTTAAGCATCCCAAAGAGCGCACAGAATTAGGCAAAGCTGCCAGAAACACGATAATAAATGATTATTCTTGGGAGCAGTCGGTAGACAAAATTAAGAAAATACTCACATCTTCAGGCTTACCACGTTAGATAAGCCTGCATCTTGGTTCATGCTGACTCCATACAAGACATCTCCTTCGGATATTATTGCGTCATTGTGTGAAATGACAACATACTGTGCTTTGTTGCAATAGCTTCTGATTAATTTTGCCAATTTCTCGCTGTTGTGCTTGTCTAGTGCAGCATCGACTTCGTCTAAAATGTAAAAGGTTGCCGGCTCGTGTTCTTGTATTGCGAATAAGAATGCAAGGCCTGTCATTGTTTTTTCTCCACCGCTCAAACTTCTGATATCAATGAACTTGTTGCCGCTGATTCGAACATTAAATTTTAATCCAGCTGCGAATGGGTCTTCCTTGTTCTCAATTTCAAGGTAAGCTTCTCCTTTTGTTGTCAGCTGGCTGAAGATTCTCCTG
>CAZNFZ010000194.1:0-13279 GCA_964572665.1 uncultured Methanosarcinales archaeon | reverse complement strand
ATCTGCCGCTGTACTTTACTGTGAACTGAGAAGAAGTGCCGCTTGGATACAGTTCCTGGTATGCTTGTTCTAATAAGGTCATTCTATTTGGTAGCGAAGGATTGCACCTATTTTGCCGATGTCTCTGAGTTGTGCTCCTTCTCGAGTTTCTGTTGAAATAATCCTGACTTCTGTTGAGAATGCTCTTGCCGTGATTTCAAATTGTTCTATTTTTTGTTCATCAAGCACTTCTGACAGCAATAACATGTTTACCGCGCCCAATTCCAATGCCTTGAGAGTATTTGCCTCTCCGTACGTTACCAATTCCGGCTTTGTGGCAAGCATTTCCAAAAATCTGGTGACCAGTTGCTTTTCTTCTGTAACATCTTCGTGTGCAAGAACATCTTTGCTTTTCTCCAATAATTCTTCAAGTCCAAAATCTCCGGTGTAGCTTAAATCTTTAATTGCGATAATTTTCTTCTTGACTTCATTTGTAATGAGTCCGCTTTCTACAAAGTCGTATTTTGTTGGTCCTGGGCCCCCAACCAATATTCCCTTCAGGCCTTCCATTCCTAAGAATTGGTCTTTTACAATGTCAGCTACTTTCTTGAAATGGTCATTGACTGCAATTTCTCTGTTTCGTGCAAATCTGACGCTTGACTGCCCTCCCGCTTTCATTTTGCCAGGGACGTGTGAGTGTGTTTGGATGAGTGGAATTATTGATTTCCCTTTCAAAATCGCAATGGCGGCATCTCTTGAATCAAGGACTATCATTCCGTATGATTCTTTTGCCTCAAGCATTGTTTTCAGAATATCGAGCTGGAAATTCTTGTCACATCGATAAATGCGTGTTTGGATTGGTATTGAAGGCTCAATGCTCCACACTCTGACATCTGACATGCCTTCGCGTGATGCAACGTTTCCTGAGAATGCGGCCAGGCCATTCTTTGGCGTTCCTTTGAACAATCGCAAGTGCACAATCAGTCTTTCAAGCGCGTCAATGACGTTGTTTCTTGTTTGTGCGCTTTTGATATTAGTGGCAGTGCCCTGTTCCTGCTGCAAATGTTGTATTATCTTGTTCAAATCATAGCCAGTCGGCACGTAAATAGTCACAAATTCTGTATGGCGTGCGCCATACGAATCTAATTCTTTGATGAATTTTTTCAGGTGAAATCTTTGGTTTTCAGTCAGTGACATGCGATTTCTATGCTAGATGCACGCTATATAAAACTTGCCTCCTCTAGAAAGCTTTTTAAACACTCTACTTTTCCGCACTAGCATGGCAGAAGCACATAGGGGTTTGGGTCCTGTAAAGCGTTATGGCACGCGTTATGGTCGTACTACCAAGAGCAAGGCAGCCAAGATTGAGATAGAGATGAAGAAGGACCACAAGTGTCCTTACTGTGCAAAGCCTAAAGTGCATCGCGTTTCCTTTGGTATCTGGCAGTGCGAGAAGTGCAATGTAAAGTTCACCGCAAAAGCTTATACTGTTGGCGCAAAGCTGAGTCTTGTTGAGCAGGCTGCTAAGATGATTGCAGAAGCTCCTGTATTGCGCGAAAGAGAAATAGTTGAGGATGACGGACAGTAAAATGGTAAAATACACTTGTTTTTTGTGCGCTAAGAAAATTTCTGAGGAAATGATGGGCAAGCGCGTCCGCTGTCCATACTGCGGCAGCAAAGTTCTTTACAAGTCACGTTCTGTAGCAACCAAGGTTAAGGCAGTATGAATAAGGACGCTCAGGAGAGCATTCAACGATTGCAAATGCTGGAGCAGAATCTTCAGTCATTGAACATGCAGAAGCAGCAGTTTCAGGCTCAGTTGTTTGAAGTTGAAGGTGCATTAAAGGAAATTTCCACTTCTTCAGTCGCGTACAAGATTGTCGGCGGAATTATGATTGGCGCTGACAAAGATTCTTTGCAGAAAGAATTGCAGGGCAAGAAAGAATTGCTTGAGCTGCGCGTCCAGACTTTGGAAAAGCAGGAAAATCAGTTGAAGGAAAAAGCTAAAAAGCTTCAGGCAGAAGTCTTGGCAACAGTAAAGGAGTGATTTACATGGAACAGTTGCAGAACGTAATCGTAGCACTACAGGAATTGAATCAGGACCCTTCAACGCCGAAGCATGTCAAGGCAAGACTTCAGTCAACCATCAAAGTTCTTAATGAAAAATCTGAAACTTCTATCAAGGTAAGCAGGGCGTTGCATGAGCTCGAAGACATTACTGAAGACGTGAACGTTCAATCTTACACCCGGATGCAGATTTTCAGCATTGTCAGCTTGTTAGAAATCGTTTAGACATTTCTAGATATATTTCGACGTATACAAGTGTGGCACGTATTGTTCATCAGAATTTCTTATTGTGCTTGCGACAATGCCTACATGCTCTAATCTGCCTGAAATCATGCCTATTTTTACTTGTTTGCCAAGATTTGCGTTCAATCTTTTTTTGATAAAGAGTCCGGCAATGGCGTTTGGAATAAAGTCTCGTATGGCGAGCGTAAGCGAGAATATTATGACTACGATTGCAATGGTGCCGATAATCCATAATGTGATGTTTGCCAGGCCAAACTGTTGCAATACTACAATTATTGTTGCAAGATAGAGAGCATATTCGACAATTCCCCCGAGTGCATCGCTCATAGGGGTGAGTTTTGTTTTAGCTAGAATCTTGTTAATGTCTGCTTCTGCAAGAATTCTCTTTACAATTTTGCCTGCAATCTTTGCAATAATGAATCCTGCGAGCAAGATAATTATGGCTATGGCGAACTTGTCGTAAATCTCTTGGAAGACAGTCATGAGTCCCATGGCAATACATTCATTCGTGCCAGTTATAAAGTTTTTTATACAAGCATCTTGAGAATAGTGTTAATGACTGACCTTCACGAGCAGATTCGCGAGATGGAAGCAGCCATGTCCAAGGCTAAGTACAACAAGTCTACTGAGCATTGGTTTGGCTTGATAAAGAGCCAGATTGCCAAACTGCGTGAAAAAATAGAAAAAAAGGTTGCTGGCAAGGGCGGCGGCGAGGGCTGGTTTGTAAAGAAGACCGGCAACTCCACAGTTATCCTGGTTGGTTTTCCCAGTGTTGGTAAATCTACTCTTCTTAACGCTATTACCAGTGCTAAATCAAAAGTTGCTGCTTATGAATTTACAACATTGGATTGTATTCCTGGCACATTGAATTATAACAATGCGAAAATCCAGATTCTTGACGTTCCAGGAATTATTTCTGGCGCCGCTCATGGCAGAGGTCGTGGTAAAGAAGTTCTTGCCATGGCCCGTAATGCCGATCTTGTTCTCTTTGTCATTGACGCTTTGCATCCAGAGTATCTTTCTACGTTGCAGAAAGAAATCTATGATGTCGGCATCAGAATTAATCAGCGTAAGCCTGAAGTGAAAATTGCAAAGACAACGAGGGGCGGTTTGAGCATGAACTCCACTGTCAAACTGACAAAAGTAAGCTATGATACGCTTGAAGCCATTCTGAAAGAGTTCAAGATTATGAATGCTGATGTCGTACTCCGTGATGATGTTGATATCGATCAGTTTATTGATGCTATTGAGGGCAATCGCAAGTATGTTCCCGCAATTGTTTGTGTCAATAAGATAGACTTGGTTGATGATAAGCAAAGAAAACAGTTGCATGATATTTTGCCTAATCCGATTTTTGTAAGTGCTGAGAATAAAGAGGGTCTTGATGAGCTTAAAGAGCGAATCTTTGACAGTTTGAATTTCATCCGCGTTTATCTGAAGGAAATCAATAGGAAACCCGATCTTGACGAGCCGATGATTCTGACGCGCCCAGCTACGTTAAAGACTGTCTGCGAGCATATTCATCGTGATTTCGTAAGAAAATTTAAATTCGCCAGAATCTGGGGCAAATCCGCTAAATTTCCCGGCCAGCAGTTCAGAGTCGTTGAAAAAGTTTTGGAAGACGGCGATATTGTCGAGATTCATATTAGGTAGAAGCTTTGAATTAATGTTTTTTTTAAACCTACTAAAAAGGTGATGCTTGTTGTTTTCAATGCTCGCAAGATGCTGGAGCGCGGGTCGGATAGAACTTATCTTAACACAACACTTTTAAACCGAATGTGCTGACTTTACATCATGATAATCAATAAGCTCGCAAGTTATTTCGGCGGATTCTTCGCAAGCACGACTCTCGCTTCTCCGGTTGAATGGGCTGTACATCGCTATATGCTCCATCCGAAGTCACGAAACTTCATCAACACGCGTTCCGCAATCAGCCACAACGACAGACATCACGGCGCATATTCAGGACCAGAACACTACTACCGTGATATGTCTAACGCGCACGAAAAAATCCATTTCAGCAAAAAATGGGTTGCCATCATCCACACGGTTTCCGCAGGAGTTGGCATCGGCGTGTACGAAGGGTTGACAAAAATTCCTGCATTGCAATCCGGGTATGAAGGTGAACAAAACGCGTTTGTTGGCGGTTTCCTCACGGGGATCGGTCTTTACTACGCCGCGTACGAGATTTTGCATCACAACATGCACGTCATCGGAGCAAGAAGGCACGGTATCAATACCGTGTTCGGAAACCGATTGCAGGAAGTTCCCGATGGGAAATTACGCTTCTCGAAACCGACACTTGACGATTTGTGTGATCACGTTGAAATGCGCATTGATTCTGGGAAGAATACGCGCAATCGTCCTCTGATCGAACAGTTGGAACAGGAACATCTCTACAATCTCACGGAAGAACATCACGAGCGCGCGGGAGGCGAGGCTTCGATAAAAAAGATCATCACTGAAGAAGCGCTTGAACAAACTGTTGAGGAAATGCGCGGGAAAGAGCACGAATACCGATCATCATTGGGCGTTTTTGGCCGCACAAAATACATTGTGGCGCGATTCTTCCACCGCCAGATGCGTACATCTCCTGCGTTCCAGCATATTGACGACCATCACTTCGTGCACCACCTCCAGTACCGCAAGAACTTAAACGTCGTGCTTCCGGTTGCGGACATCATTCTAGGCACAGAAATTGCGTGCTCAAAAGAAGATCTGCGAAAAAGAAAAATGTACTGGATTTGCCCTAACTCCCCGGATACGGAAAGGTTCGTTCTTGAGAACGAGCTCGCGAAACAGCAGGAAATGCTTGCGAGGCAGCAGAAATAATCTCCGGAAATCTTCCAGGATAGACCGAAAGCATAAATAAAAGTCGGCCTAAATCTTTTAATTGTGATCCGCGAAACACCGCTCATCGAATTGAAGATGCGAAAGTACAAGAAGTCGTACGACACCGCGGTCGGGAATTGGCCAAAAAAGAGCTACCTTCTAAGAGGGTTTCGTCAGTATTTGCGCATACTCGCTTTGCGTCATTTTTTTCTTGTGCGCTAAATGTCTCATTGCTTTGTCGAATCCGCTTCCATATTGTGCCGCTTGTTTTGGCCTCCAGGCGAGTTCTTTTGGCAGTCCGAGTTCTTCCGCTATTTCTCTGAGTATTACTTTTCTGTGTTCGTTTGTTATTTTCCTATTGCCGGGTATTCCCATGGCAACTTTGATCAAATCATCGTCAAGGAAAGGAACTTTGACGCTGATGCTTAATGCTTCTCCAACTGTTGCGTCTCTGACTAAATCTCTTTGCCACATTGCTTTTAGGCCTCTCCAGCATTCGTCATTGACATCGGCGGCGTGTTCGTGTCTTTGGTAGCCCGCAAATATTTCTTCGCTGCCCAGTCCTCCAAAGAAAGTTTTTACATCGGCTAATTCTGTTGCTGCTATAACTACGCTGGCAACTCCGATTGCGATGCAGTCGTCTGACTTGAGTATGCGCGCGGCCTTCCGCAATGGCTCTTCTACTTCTTCATCAGTGAATTCTTTATGTACCCAGTTGAGTTTGAGTTTATCTGCTGCTATTTTTGCCGCAGCTACATCCTTGCTTCCCTTGATGCCTACAGTGTAGCAGACAAAATCGTCAGTGAATTTCTTTAGCAATAGCGCAATCAGGCAGCTGTCTACTCCTCCGCTTAGCCATAGTCCAAACTTTTCTTTCGGCACTCTTTTCTCTACAGCAGTAACCAGCACCTTCATCACTTCCTCTTTGTTGCTGGGAACAGTTTTCTTTCTAAGTTCGTCTATATGCGCTTCCCAGCGTTCCTTGGATGGCAGCTTCCCAGCTTCAAATTGTTCTATCATGTATAGTCGAGAATGCCAAAGTCTCAAAAACCTTTGGTTTTTGATGACCATCGCAATTGCGAACCATTGCGAGGTTTTTTAAATCTTGTCGATAAAATCAGTATTATGAAGAAACAGCTGTCAAAATCTGATGTTGAGAAGATTAATCAGGAAATAGAGCAGCAATTGGGCGTTAAAGATTTTTTTGACAAGAAAGACCAGCTGATGCTTTCAGATGCTAATGATATGATATTCGTTCTCAAGGACAACCAGCCGTGTTTCTTCTATAAAGAAGGTAAAATTATTCCAACGCTCAAGATTCTATTGCAACGTCTCTTCCTTAAGCAAGTAGTTGTTGACATGGGTGCAGTAAAGTTTGTCTCGTCAGGTGCAGATGTTATGCGTCCCGGTATTGTCGAGTTTGATCCTTTAATTAAGAAAGAGGAGCTGGTTGTGGTTGTCGACCAACAGCATAAGAAGCCGCTTTGTGTGGCAAAGTCTTTGTTTTCTGGTGCTGAACTTGCTGGTATGCAGAAGGGGAAAGTGCTGCAGTCGATTCATCATGTTGGCGACGATATCTGGATGTATGTTCCTTAGCCGCGTCCGCGAGTTCTTTCATATCTGGTCTTCTGTGGGACTCTTTGTTCAGCCCTTGTACTACTAGTTCTCCAAATCCGTCATAGGATGCCAGGCTTAGTGGGTGGAAAAGCGGTACTGCGTATCTGGGCTCAATATTCGGGTTGTACATCGCATACGGTTGTTTTTCAGTGAGCGCCCAGAACGCCATGTATGAAAATGAAAAAGTGTCTGAGCGTGGTGTGAACGCGCTGTGATTAAGATATTCTGGCGCTCCTCCGTTTTCTGTCGCGACTACGATGTCATCAACTGTTGGGTGGCGTATTCCGTATTCTCTTGCCGCGCCAAAATCGATCAGTATTCCTTTTTTGTCTTTTACTATGACGTTTCTTTCTTTTACGTCAAGGTGGCATACGCTTTTGTCATGGCAGTGCACCAGTGCGTTTGCTATGTCTTCAAGTATCATTAGTCTTTCTTGTGGTGGCGGATTGTCGCTTATTATATGATAGAAAAGATTTTTTGGGCCCACTTCAGGAATTGCAAGATAGTGTCTGCCTTTGTTTTCAATAATTCCATCTACGGAGCATATGTTTGGGTGCTTAACGCGTTTCTGCAAATTTGCTTCGTACTGCAGGAATATGCGTCCAAGTTTGTGAGGATCTTCTGGCAGATGTGTTTTGTATATTGGTTCGGCTCTTTTCAAAACAACTTCTTTTCCGGTTCCTTTTTCTTGCGCGAAGAAAACAGGTTTTTCATGGATATGACTGTGAACGACGTATCTATCTACACGGGAGCCTGGAGGCATATACGACCAGCAGTTTCTGGCAGGTTTGTTGTTCTTTTTCGGGAAACATTTCTTTTCAATCATCGCTTCACTCACAGTTAATTTATAATTTATATAAAATATAAAGGAAAATGGATTAAGAACGCCGGTTATTTATAAAGCTTATGCTCTCCGTCTAATGCATTTCAAGAAGTCTTCTTGTTTTAGGCACAAAGTTCAGAATTAGCCCTTCTTTGAACTTGCCCGAGCCGATATAGTCATTCTCATACTTCAATATTACAAATCCTTCATACTGTCCATCTACACCTATATCTTGTCCTGTGAACCATTTGCGCAGCTGTTCCTTGTTCAATTCGCAGACATTCTTTGTTGCGCCAGGCCCAATTAATTGTGATCCTTCAATGCTTAACCGCAGCTGCTCATTCTTGATTTCAGCTATGTACAGCCCCATACTATTCACTCTTAAATTTGTCATATCTACTTTTTCGATGTCTCTATTAATAACGTAAATTCTTTCTTTGCCTCTGATAAACGCTAAGTTCTCAAACGAGTCTGGCACCTTGCCATACTGTTCTTCTATCATTCTGAAGAAGTGCTTTAATTCCCTGCTCGGCATGTAATCATAATTCTCTTTCATAATTATACGCCCCACACTGGATTTTTCTGTCGCATTATTTCTGCAATTTCTTTCAGCAGATTTTTCTCTTCTGCGCTTAAATTTTCTTTGTACTCTTTGTATAGTCTGAAATGTTCTTCTGGTATAGCGCTGTAAAGAATATCTCCTTCGTTGACCTGTCTTCCGATTGTAACGTCTGTCAGGCTGACTGCTGCCTGTTTCTTTTTCTCAAGCCTTTCAACGTTTTCTTTCTCAACTTGAATTCCCTTGACTGTTGTAATCTGTACTCCGTGTTTGTTCATTAGCGGAGTGTTTGATTTCAAAATTCCGGCAATTACTTCAGATCCTACAATTGCGGGGTTGTTTTGCCTGAACACGTATCCTTTGAGTATCTCTAGCTTGCATGGCCGGACAAGCACGTCTAATTTTGATAATTCAATGTTCTTTTGTTGTTGTATTTTCCATGCTTCGTAATCTTCAATCAACCGGTAAATAACGTCATTGACAATGACGTGTGCGCTAGTTGTAAATTCCGGCTTTGGAATGTTGAATCCAAGTATTACGCCGTGCAATGGGTCGGTATTCAGCAGTGCTTCTGCATCAGTAATATCCTTCTTTGTTATTGGCCCAATGCTTGTTTTTCGTATAGGGATGCCTTTTCCTCTCAATAGAGTCATTAATGCTTCCAAGCTTCCCAATGCGTCTGCCTTGATGATAATGCCGTCTTGGTCTGTCTCGATCAAAACCTCGTGCATTTCTTTGCTAAGTTCTTCTTTTGCCTTTGCGATATCGCCGACTGCGCTCATTAATGGAGCCCCAGCAATTGCTGTCTCTGCTCCGGGCGCTACAATTCTGACACCGGTTGCCGCAGTGACTTCTTTGACTGGCTTGAATTTTGCTTTTTTCTCTCGCATTTCGACGTTTGGTTCTGGTTCAAACAGTGCTTTGATTTTTGCCAGAATCGGTTCATCCAGTGTTCCGACAAGAATTTGGTCATTGACTTTTAGGCTGCCGTCATATATAATGACGTCAAGCACTGTGCCAAGGCCTTTTTGTTCTTTGACTTCCATTATGGTGCCTTTTGCCGGTCCCGTTTCTTCTATCTTCAAATTTTGTTCAAGATATTTCTGTGCTAGGCCAGTCAGCAGCATAAGCAGTTCAGGAATGCCTTCTCCGGTCTTCGCGCTTACAGGCACAACTGCCGCTGTTTTTGTGTAATCGCTTACTCGGTCAAACCTGTCTGCAGGTATGCTGAGCTCAAATACTTGTGCGACAACTTCGTATAATTTTGTCTCAAACCTGCGCTGTGTCTCTGGGCTTTGCAGGGAAAGATTTTGCAATAAACTGCCTGGCTTTTGTCGCCATCCATCTATCATGTCTATTTTGTTTACTGCAATTATGAATGGCGTCTTTGAATGTTTCAGAATCTCAATACTTTCTTTTGTCTGCGGCATCAATCCTTCATTGATGTCTACAACAAGGATTGCGATATCTGCAAGGTTGCCGCCTCTTTTTCTCAGATTGACAAATGCCGCGTGTCCAGGAGTATCTATAAAGAGTAATCCGGGAATTGTCAATGTTAAGTGTAACTGTTCAAGTAGATTGCCGCATATCTGCTGAATTGTTTTCAGTGGCAAAATGCTTGCTCCAATTGCCTGCGTGATTCCGCCTGCTTCTCGTGCAGCAATGCCCGTGCCCCTGATCTTGTCGAGCAGAGAAGTCTTTCCATGGTCCACATGGCCCATGATTGTCACAATTGGCTGTCGTATCATGGGTCTTTCTCCATAGTGCCTGATTAAAAAACTTCCGAAGGGAAAAGAGCCACTTATCACCCGTAACTTAAGTTTGTTACTGTCCAATACTAAAAAGACAGAAACCTTTAAATATAGGTTATACTTTGAGAGTGGTAACAACTCTTAAATTAACACGAAATATCGTCGGGGGGAATTCAGAATGAAAGCATTAACGACTCTGTTGTTTGGTATGTTGCTTGTGTTGTCAACAGTATTTGTTGCAGCACAGAACACCATTGTTCCGGTTGCCATTGAGCAAGCGGAAATCGACCACACTGAAATCATGCCATTTGGCGTAAACCAATTGGACATTGAACGCGATCAGGCATTTGAGCTGAAGCTCAACTTGATGGCATGGGAAGATGCAAAGGATGTTGAAATCCGCGCATTTATTTCTGGCTACGAATTCAATGATGTAAAGTCAATCAGCGACCAACTTGGTCCATTTGACTTTGCTTCAAATGTTACGTACATCAAGAAACTGCACGTCTCCCTCCCAGATGATGTTGACACTGACAACTACCAGCTTCGTGTTATGCTCTCAAACAGAAATGGTTGGCAGCAAATCTACAACTACGAATTAAAAGTTGACACAAAGCGTCACGTAGTCAAGATTGACGATGTCTATATGAGCTCAAACTCAGTAAAGGCAGGTCAGGCTGTTACAGCAACTGTTCGCTTGGAAAACCAGGGGCAGAAGGACGAAAAAGACGTCAAAGTTGTTGTAAGCGTTCCAGCATTGGGCGTTTCAGCAACTGACTATGTTGACAGTATTGACAACGACGACCAGGAGGAAACAGAAGAAATGTTCCTCAGAATGCCAAAATGTGCAGAACCTGGCGTCTATGATGTCAAGATTGATTCATGGTTTAACGACGGCCACGACAAAGTTTCTGGCGAAACTAAGCTTACCGTGCTTGAAAATGAAGCATGCACGCCTGAGCCAGCACCAGTAGTTGTTGTCCAGTCAGCAATGAACCAGACATCAACCGATGTTGCTCCAGTTTCAGCAGGCAGGTTGCGAAGTGCACTTGAAATAATCCTGTTGGTGCTTGTCGCACTCTTGGTTATTGTCGGCTTGATAATCGGCTTTTCCCGCATGCGCGGCGAAGAGTAATTTTTTTCTTTTTCATATATTCTTTTTTTAATATTCATTTTCTTCCGTTACTTTTTTAAAGCGTCTAGTTTCCTTTATCGTCAATGACTGACGCTGAAATAAAGGAGCAGATTCGCAAAGAGGCGAGCGCTAACCCTGAGAAGTTCTTTCCTGTTAAAACGCTGAAGGTGAAGGGTTTTTCGCGTCATCAGTGCTCTAAATGCCAGAAATTCTTTTGGTCCACTCATAAGCAGGATGTCTGTGGAGATCCTGCCTGCAGCGGCGGTTTTCGTTTTATTGGGCATCCTGGGAAGAAACAGCTTGATTACATCCAGACTTGGCAGGAATTCGCGCGTATATTCAAGAAGCTGGGTTATACGCCCATTAAGCGTTATCCGGTTATTGCTCGCTGGAATCCTACTACTGACTTCACGATTGCTTCTATCGCTGCTTTCCAGCCATTTGTCGTATCTGGAGAAATAGCGCCTCCAGCTAACCCGTTAGTCATTCCTCAGATGTGCGTGCGTTTCCCTGATATTGATAACGTTGGCATTACTGGTCATTGCGTGGCTTTTGTAATGATGGGCCAGCACGGCTTCTTTCCTCCAAAGGATTACAATCCGGACAAATACATAAGTGACTTGCTTACTTGGATGCATGAAGGTATGGGCTTGGAGATGTCTGAGCTTACTGTTCATGAGGACGTCTGGGCGGGCGGCGGAAATCTTGGTCCTTGCATGGAATTTTTCTCAAAGGGTCTTGAACTTGCGAATCAAGTATACATGCAGTATGAAATCACCGCTTCAGGTCTGAAAGAGCTTAACATCAAGGTGCTTGATATGGGCCAGGGCCAGGAGCGCGTCCCCTGGTTTACTTCTGGCAAAGCTTCAATCTACGAGTGCATTTTCCCGCCTATTCTCAAGAAGATGCGTGAGATTACTGGTGTTGAGTATGATGAGGAGTTTATGAAAAAGTTCACTCCATTTGCTTCGTATCTTAATATTGGCGAAGTGAAGGACATTGACGCCGCATGGAAATTTGTCGCTGACAATATGAAAATGGATGTTAAGTCTTTGAAAGACAAAATCCTGCCTCTTGCTGCACTGTATGCTGTTGCCGAGCACAGCCGTGCGTTATTATTCGCAATTAACGATGGCGGTCTTCCTTCCAACGTTGGTGGAATGTATAATTTGCGAGTTATTCTTAGAAGAGCGCTTGGATTTATACAAAAGTATGGCTGGAAGCTGAACTTGCCTGAAATTTGCAGGTGGCATGCTGATTATCTTGAGCCGTTGTATCCTGAATTACAGGAAAATCTTGATGAAGTGTGCAATATTCTTGAAGTCGAAAAGAAAAAATACGAAGCAACTCGTGAAAAAACAAAAAGCATGCTTCCTCGCCTGCTCGAAAAGAAATTGTCAACGGAAGACCTTATCACTATTTACGACAGTCAAGGCATCGCTCCAGAATTAATCCGTGACGAAGCTGCGAAAGTAGGCAAGGAAGTTGTTGTACCTGAAAATTTCTATTCATTGGTTGCTGCCCGCCATGAGGCAAAAGAGCAGGAGCACGCAACTGAGCGTGAGGACAAGCTGCCTATTCCGCCAAGTTTGCCGCACACGAAGGCATTGTACTTTGACGATTACACAAAATCTTCATTTGACTCTAAAGTGCTTGAGATTATTGACAATAATGTTATTTTGGACCAGACCGCGTTCTATCCAGTGTCTGGCGGACAATTATCTGATCGTGGGACGCTTGAGGGCTCTAAAGTTATTGACGTTTTCAAGCAGGGGCCGTATATTGTGCACGTGCTTGAATACAAGCCAACATTCCATGCAGGTGATAATGTGCATGGTGAGATTGAGTTTGAGCGTCGTTTACAGCTTGCGCAGCATCATACCGCAACGCATATTGTCAACGCGGCTTCCAGAACTGTTCTTGGCGCTCACATTAACCAGGCTTCAGCCAAGAAAGATATTGACAAGGCGCATATTGACATTACGCACTATGAAAGTTTGACTGATGAAGAGCTTGAGAAGATCGAAGCTGAAGCTAACAAGATTGTCAAGCAGGGCATTAAGACTAAGCTTACTTTTATGTCAAGGGAAGAAGCCGAAAAAACATTTGGAATGGCTATTTATCAGGGTGGCGTTGCTCCTGGCAAACAGTTGCGTATCGTCGAGATTCCGGGTATTGACGTTGAAGCTTGCGGAGGTACTCATTTGAAGAGTACATTGGAAGCCGGCAGAATAAAGCTCTTGAAAGCTTCCAAAATTAAGGACGGTATTGTT
>CAZNFZ010000193.1:0-2141 GCA_964572665.1 uncultured Methanosarcinales archaeon | reverse complement strand
TGGGTATGTTCCGGGCGGCATAAACACTTTGTCAATTTTCACGCACAAACCCTTGTTTTCAGTCATCACTTGTTCTGTCGTCATAACTGCAGTTCCAAGCGCAACAAGCTCGTCTTTCAAAGACATAACTGCAACAATGTCCTCCTTGTCAATCTCAGAATCAATCTTTACAACACCTGGAACATTCAAGCTTGCGCCATGGCAAACAGTATCAATTGCGCTGTCCTGAATCCAGAATTTTGGCAAGTGCTGCACGGCAAACTCAACCGGACGTATGCAATGCCTTAGGAATTTTTCATTGCCGTTATCTTTCCAAAAAGTATATGCATCCTCTAAATCCTGCAATGAAACCCAATTTTTCTCAGTAAAAGGCCCTGCTTTTGTACGGATAAGCTCTGACATATGCGCGCCAACTTTCAATCTTTTTCCAACATCATGGCACAACTTTCTGACATAAGTGCCGGCCTGCGAGCCCATCCTAAAAAGAACATCCTGATCTTCAATTTCAATGATATCTAAATAATAAACTTCGCGCTCTCTTTCTCTCCTGACAACTGCGGACTTAACTGGAGGCATTTGCATAATTTTTCCAGTAAATTCTTTTAAAGCTTTTTCCAATTCTTCCTGCGGAACTGGCTTGTGCAAATGCATTATGCAGACGTATTCCTTTCCTGCAGTCAACAATGCCTGCACGATTCTTGTTGCACGCGTTGTCGCGACTGGCAAGATACCAGTGACTGCCGGATCCAAGCTGCCGCCGTGGCCGGCTTTTTCAATATGCAAAATTTTTTGCACGTAAGCAGACGCCATATGAGACGTCGGGCCTTTTGGCTTGTTAAGGTCAATAACACCATACTCAAGAACGTCTTGCATTTTTCTTTCGTACGGATTACAGCCATACTTTGGGTCGGTCTCTGCCTCGCGCTTGATGAGAACTTTGCGTTTTATTTTTTCGAAAGGCAGTAATCCCATGGTATTGAGAATTAATTAATGAGTTAAAAAACTTATGCTGGCTCGACCTTATTTGCAGGCGCTTTCTTTGGTTCAGCTGGTTTTGCAGCGGCAGGTTTAGTTTCTGTCTTAGGCGTTTCAGCTGGTTTTGCTTCTTTGCCAGTTATTTTTTCGGCAAGCTTTTTGACAAGGCCCTTCTTCTCTTTCTTGACTTCCTGAGCCATTGGCACGCCAAAGAGCTGTGCTTTCACAACACCCTTGTCGTCCTTAGAAACATTGACTTTAACTCTTGAAGGAGGGTTTCTCATTCCGTGCTTCCAGATTTCCAAGTTCAATTCTGGCATCAAACGAACGTCCTCGCTCTTCATATGCTTGACTAAAAATTCTCTCAGAGTGTTAACTGCTTTTTTTGCCCTTCGATATTTCGAAGCTTTCAGCCAGCCCTTTCTGAGTGGAATTATGTAAGTTCGTTCCATTTTAGACCTTCAACTTTGTTCTGCGCCAGTGTCGCTTGACTGCAGTAAGCCTGCCAGGGTGCACTCGTCTGCCTTTACCAAATGTTTTCGGTATTGTCCAGAATGGCGCCCAGCGCGTCTGCTTCATACGCTTGATCAAACGCTTCTTTCGTGCAGGATGTTTATTACTTGGCATTTTATTGTGCAGCTACCGGAGCTTCCTCCTTTTTCTTTCTTGGAGCACGCGGCTTCTTTGCAACCTTTTCAGAAGGTGCTTCATCAGCAGCTTTTTCTTCCTTATCTTCCTTCGGCTTTGACGGCAAGACAATGCCCTGTTCCTTCATTATGACAGCAGCAACAGCTTCAAGCATCTGGTGACCTTTTGGCGTAACTATTCTTCCCTTGTGAACGCCCTTCACAGTCTGCTTTGCAAAACCTGACTTTTCTAATTGTTGTAAAATTTTTCGAATGTTATTTCCAGCGCCTGGGAAAAAATGCTCAGGTGCCATACCCATATTCTTCCTGCCGCCATAAAGCGTCTGAAGTTTGTGAGTTCCTATAGGACCAAGAACAAAGAGTTTTCTCAAAATAGAAGCTGCACGGACGTGCCACCAGTCATTCTGCACAGGAGCGCGCTCTCTTGACATTCCTGTCTTGACAAACGGCGCCCAAGCTGCTGGCTTAATCTGCGGTTCCTTTTTCAGTTCCTCAGCAACACGCTTGATAAGCAGTGTT
>CAZNFZ010000192.1:0-4607 GCA_964572665.1 uncultured Methanosarcinales archaeon | reverse complement strand
TCTTTGCGTGCTCCAGCTAAGGTCATGCTTGGTCAGGCCTTGGCGCGCGCCTTAATCGGCATTGACGGGTATGGCGGCGGCCATGAGCAGGCCTGCGGCGCTGGCATCAAGAAAGATGACTTCAAGCGTTTTCTGGAAAATTTGAGGAAGGAATTGGGATTTTAAGTGCGTAGTCGAGACCGCTTCAATCGAATTTACAACTGACGTTCATGAACTATTTTTTATCGCTTTTATCATTCCATATCGACGGCTGTTTTCTGCAAATTGTTGGAAGAAAAAACGTGAGGCTTTTGGAAGATTTAGCCGTTCTGCTGTTAGAAGACCAAGTCTTGATGTGTAAACAAGTAGAATAGTTATTCCAAGAAGGACTGTCCTGAATCTTTTCAAATAAGGAAGCTTTGAAAAGAAGGATGAACTGTTAAAGTATTTTTGAACAAACTCTTTATCGTGCATCATAAGGATGCGTGTTTTGTCCATTCCTTGGCCCGAAATAACTCGGAAATAGTTCTTAGGAGTGTTTAAATTGAAATGCAATATGAGATTTTCAGTCATCACAACAGGCATATTTTTTTGGTGAAGGCGTGCACCGAGCTCAAATTCGCCCCCGTAAGGCAGTTTTTCATTAACTCCTCCCATTTTATTGAAGCATGAGTGTCTCATTGCTGAATTGTGTAAATCAAAATGGAAGCCACTGGAAAAATTCTTTCGCATTTTTTTCCGTATTTTCCAAAATAAATAATCCTGCGAATTTCCAATTAGTGAATAGTTGGGGACTGTTCGCAAATGCCCAATCGCTGCCTGGATTTTTGGGTTTCTGAATAATTTAACATAATTGCGTATCCAGTTTGGGTGCGCAATGCAGTGGCTTTCAATAAACAGGAGAAGCTCTCCTCGCGACTTGCGGGCCGCTTCATTCATCGTCTGTGCTCTATTTTTCCCTTTATGAGATATTACTTTGAAATGTGGATATTGTTTTTCAAATTCTTTCAGCAACGTTTGCTCTTCTTTGGTGTATCTTCCAAGATCCTGTAGGATTATCTCGTAGGAGTCTTTTGGATAGTTCTGGTTGACTAGAGAATGCACTGTTAATGGCATCTTTCCTTGGCTGTCAACATCTGAAACAAGTACGGAGACTTTCATGCATTTAATTAAAAATGGTTTTCTTTATGTATTTTTTCATTTGTTGGTGCATTAGCGTATAGCCTGATAATTTATGTTGTCATCGGCACTTCAACAATCATAAAATATGAATTATCGATTGTACGGAGAGTTATTTGGTCAGTCTCGCTTATCTCGATGGAATCTCTCTCGCTTAATCGATCTCCTTCGACAGTTAGGATGCCTTTAATCAAAAACACTAAAACACCGTCTCCTGTTGCTATCTTGTATGTTATTTCTTTATTTTTATTAAATTTTCCAAGATAGACCTTGGCATTTTGTTCTATGTATAGAGAATCATTATTTTTAGTACCAGAAACCACTAATCGCAATGAATTTTTATTTAACTTGAATGTTTTTTTATCATGTCGCGGCTTAATGTTTTGTTTTCTTGTTTCAATCCATAATTGGAAAAACTTTGCTTGCTTGTTGGTGGAAGAATTATACTCAGAATGCACCACTCCTGAGCCTGCGGACATAACTTGCACATCCCCGGGTTTTATTACTTCTTCAGCACCAGTGCTGTCTTTGTGGGATAGTTCACCTTCGGTTGGTATTGAGATTATCTCCATGTTGCTGTGTGGATGTGATCCAAATCCAGATCCTGGTTCAACTATGTCATCATTAAATACGCGCAGTTTACCAAAACCTCTTCTTTTTGGATTATGATAATCTGCAAAACTAAAACTGAATCGTGAATGCAGCCATCCTAAATCACTATTTCCCCTTTCTTCTGATTTATGGATTTCTTTTTTCACACATGCGTCGGCCGGGATTCGAACCCGGACAATCAGCTTGGAAGGCTGATGTACTACCATTATACTACCGACGCGAATATGTTTAAAACCGATGTATTCGCTATAAAAAGATATCGCTATAAGAAAACCTTTTAAACACGCTTTCCAATGATATGTGAAAAGGTGATATTATGAATAAAACTGAAACTATTGTTCTCATATTGATTCTTGTTGTCGCGTTTGCAAGTATTTGGTTTTTGTTCAAAGGTATTGGTAAGGCTGTGCAAATGCCTGTGCAAGTCAATGAAGTTCTAGTTTCTGAGCGTAATTGCGTTTGTCGTGACTCGGCTGGTGAAATGCATTTGATTGCTGCCGGCAGGGCAACCAGTGTGTATGATTGCAGAAGTCTGTGCATGGGCAATAGTTGGCAATTTGTTGAATTGCGTCAATAGAGAACTTTGAATAGCCTTTTATTTTTGGGGTTAAAGTTCTCTCTGAGGATTTTGACAAGTTAATTTAAATCAAAATCCTCAATAAGCTTTAAAAAGCATTAGAGTAGCTTTCTTTGTATGACAGAGACCATTTTAGCCATTGGCGCGCATAATGACGATCATCTTATTGGCGCTGGCGGAGCTTTAACCAAATATGCTAAGGAAGGCAAGCGTGTTAGAACAATAATTTGTTCTTTCGGGGAAAAATCTCATCCTCACTTGAGAAAGGAAGTTATAATCACCCGCCGTGTCAAGGAAAGTTTGAAGGCAGACAAGATTATGGGCTGTGCTGGCGTTGCATACTTGGGCGTTAGGGAAGGCCATTTTGATGAGGACTTTGAAAAACGTGATATTGCCAAAAAGCTTGCATGGATTGTTCAGAAAGAAAAGCCGTCTAAAATCTTTACTCATGCTCCTGACGATTTTCACCCGGACCATAGGGCGGTATACCGGTTGGTTATGCAGTTAGTTGATGAAAAGAAGATTAAGTGTCCTGTTTACTCATTTGACATCTGGTCATTGGTAAAGCTCAGAAACCGCAATCTTCCAAGGCTAGTCGTTGACATCAGTGATACTTTCAATACAAAAGTCAAGGCGTTTCTTGTTCACGAGTCTCAAACGATTGCCATTTGGTCATTGCTTTGGAAGCTTGTCCTGAAGGACTGGCTTTCAGGCATTATTCATGGGTATAGATACGCTGAGGTATTTTACCGGTTAAAATGAAGTTAGTAGTCTCGACTGATTGTTTCCTGCCGCGCTGGGATGGTATTGCACGTTTTCTTTCACAGATACTTCCAGAATTGGCAAAAGACATGCAGGTTACAGTCTTTGCGCCTCATTTTGAAGGTAAGTTTCCAGTTGTAAAAGGCGTGAAAGTTATTCGCTTTCCATTGTTGAAGATTCAGTTTGGTGATATTTTCTTTTGCAAGCCGGACAAAATTGCGATGGAGAAAGCAATTGCTGACGCAGATGTTGTATTTAATCAGACGATTGGTCCGGTTGGCATTGCTGCCATCAAGATTGCCAGCAGGTTGAACAAGCCTGTCGTAAGTTACATTCATAGTATAGAATGGGACCTTGCCAGAAGGGCAATGAAGATGAACAAATGGATTGCTGGATGGTATGTGCAGAATCTGGCGAGAAGAATGTATAACAAATGTTCTTTGCTTTTGTGTCCGTCCGGTGAGGTTGTTGACTTGTTGTCTGAAAACAAGATTACGGCAAAGAAAAAAATTGTGCATATGGGTGTTTCTCCTTTGAAGTTCTATCCGCCTGTATCCAAGGGTGATGCAAAAAAGAATCTGGGCATTGATCCAGCGTTCAAAATTATCGGTTTTTGTGGAAGGATAGCAAGGGAAAAAGACTTGCCGACATTATATAATGCTTTTTTGAAAGTTCATGCGAAGAACCGTGATACTGTGCTTTTAATTGTCGGGGAAGGCCTTGAAAAGGAAATCCCTGCATCTACTCATGTTCTTCGTGTTGGAAAACAGGACAAAGTTATCCCATTTTTGCAGGCAATGGACATTTTTGTTCTTCCGAGTTTGACAGAAACTTCTTCTCTTGCTACAATGGAGGCAATGGCTGCAGGTTTGGCTGTTGTTGTAACGCCTGTTGGCAGCATCAAGGAATATATTAGGGACAGGAAGAACGGTTTGTTATTCGCCCGCCAGGACATTGCTGGCCTTGTTGAAAAGCTTGAATATTTGCTTAAGCATCCCAAAGAGCGCACAGAATTAGGCAAAGCTGCCAGAAACACGATAATAAAGGATTATTCTTGGGAGCAGTCGGTTGAGAAAATTAAGAAAATACTCACATCTTTAGGCTGACAACATTAGAAAGTCCTGCATCTTGGTTCATGCTGACGCCGTATAGAACGTCTCCTTCTGAAATGATGGCATCGTTGTGTGAGATAACTACATACTGTGCTTTGTTGCAATAGCTTCTGATTAGCTTGGCCAGTTTTTCGCTGTTGTGCTTGTCTAGTGCAGCGTCAACTTCATCTAAAATGTAAAAGGTTGCCGGCTCGTGCTCTTGTATTGCGAATAAGAAAGCAAGGCCGGTCATTGTTTTTTCTCCGCCGCTCAAACTTCTGATATCAATGAACTTGTTGCCGCTGATTCGAACATTAAATTTTAATCCAGCTGCGAATGGGTCTTCCTTGTTCTCAATTTCAAGGTAAGCTTCTCCTTTTGTTGTCAGCTGGCTGAAGATTCTCCTG
>CAZNFZ010000191.1:0-5411 GCA_964572665.1 uncultured Methanosarcinales archaeon | reverse complement strand
TACAAATTAGTTCTTGAAGCGGCGATGAAAGATATTACAAATGACAGTATTGTGGTTACTGTGCTGACACAGACGCCGCGTTTAGATGAAAGTTTGGTGCGCGTCTTAAAAGAAATTAATTTGAAAGCGCACAAGCCGATTATTTTGGTTATAACAGGAAGCGAATATTCACAAAAAATCAAAAGACAATTTGAAGCGGCAGGACTGGCGTGCTTTACATTCCCGGAGAATGCAGTAAGAGCTTTGGCGGCGTATACGCATTACTGTTTAGAAAAAAATTAAGCAACTCTTCTTCGAGTTTCTTTCATTTCCTGAATTGATTGAATAACTGACTTCACAATACTTTGAACACCAGGTGCTAATTTTTCCATGTTCTCCGCAAAATAAACAAGAGTTTCTTGCCATCTGTCATGAGCGTCCTTAATGGCCTTGGCGGCTTCAACCAGTATTGCGGGCTGTCCTGACTTGCCAAAGTCAATAAGGAGTATGTTATCTTTCACGTCCTTTAATTTGCCCTGAATGTAATCCACTCTGGCAATAGGGTATGCTTCCAACTGTTTTGAATTAGCAATGGGATCAAGACTTTTAATGAACTTTTTCAGTCGGTCTTGAATGATGTTGATTCTTTGCACAATCTTGGCCCATTCAGCCTGATACCCCTTAGAATGCATATCCAGATTTCTGTCAATAAGGACCTCAAGATCTCTTTTAATCAAGAGAAGATCTTGATTCAGTGCGAGAAGACCGGTAGGTTGATTTGCCATAATTGTAGGTTAATATATTTGATATAAAAGAATTTCTATTCTACCCAATAAACTTTTCAATTCTATCTAATGCCTTTTCAATTATTGGCATTTTGGTCGCGAAACTGCATCTGATGAAGCCTTCGCCCTCAGTGCCGAAATCAGAACCAGGAACAACAGCAACTTTCTGTTTCTTTAGCAAATCAAATGCGAACTTTGAACTATTTTTTGATATGTGCTTGATGTTTGAGAACGTGTAAAACGCGCCTTTTGGATTTGAAGTCGGCAAGCCCATATCATTTAAGCGGCGCACGATAACTTTTCTTCTCCTGTCGTATTCTTTTACCATATCAAGCGTGTATTTCTGCGGCAAGGAAAGCGCTTTAATTCCTAGCTTTTGTGATAATGTGGGCGCACAAATTGTAGTGTAAACATGAGTTTTTTTGATAGCAGTTGCGGCCTTTTCAGGAGCCACAACATAACCAAGTCGGAAACCGCACATAGCGTAAGTCTTTGAAAAAGACTGGAAAGTGAAAACCCGGTCCTGCATACCATTCAGACTTGCAGGGCTGACGTGCTTTGCTCCATCATACAGTATTTTTTCATACGCCTCATCAGAAAAAATGGCAAGATCATGGTCAACAGCGATGTCAGCGATTTCCTCCATAACTTTCCTGCTAATAACATTGCCAGTTGGGTTTGCAGGAGAGTTAATCAGAATAACTCTTGTCTTCTTGTCAATTAATTTTTTTATTTCATCAGGATTCGGCTCGAAATTATTTTCTTCAGACAGGCTGTAACTGTCAACTGAAGCGTTAAACATCTGGAATGACGGGAGAAATCCCATGAAGCCCGGATTTGGAACAAGAATTTCTTCAGAAACGTCAAGCGTACAGGCAGCTGACAGTAACAACGCTTCTTGCGAGCCGCACGTAACAACAACATTTTCAGGGCGAGCAGAAATTTTGTTATCGCGCTTAACTTTTCTGCAGATAGCCTCGCGCAATTCCTTTAAGCCGCCAGCAGTCGCGTAATGATTAACCTGATTGGAAAGACGCTTTACTTCAGCAATCAAAGGCTTAGGCAAAGAAAAATCGGGCTCGCCAGGACCTAAAGAAAGAACAGATGGATGCTCCACCATCAGTTCAATAAGCTTCTCAATCGCCTGATCAGGCAATTGCTCCTCACGTTCAGACAAGTGCACCATCTTTTCCAACAAATGAGTACATAAACTTTAAAAAGCCAGCGTTTCTGGGACTTTACTATGGAAAAGGGGGATTGGCAAGTAATTATTATCGTGATTATAGTGCTCGTCATAATTGCATTCTTAACAATGTCAATGGACAAATTATTCCCAACGCCCACAGTGAAGCAAGCCGTAGAACAAGTATTGGTGAATGCGACATGAAAGACTTAACAAAATATCCCGTTGTCAGCGAACTTGGAAACGCATTCATATTATTGAAGAAAAACCCATTCTGGCTCGTCATCGCGTCAGTAATTGACGCGCTTTTCTTTCTAGCGTACGGATTCTTCACAACGCCAGTAAGCGACAAAATACTGGCACACTCAGTTTTACTGGCAAACCAACTATCAGACATGATGCGACAACAAGGCAGAGTTCCAACAGGAATCCTGGTAAAACTTTTTAGCCCAGAACTCTGGCCTTATACTGCCAAATTATTGACGCTCATCTTTGTGTTATTTGTCGTAATTTACTTTATTTATGTCATCTTCCACGGCAGCAGCTGGATGATATCAACACAAATCGCTGGAGGAAAAGGGACATACGGAAAGTACATGCTCGGATTCGCAAAAATAAATTTACTATGGATGCTCTGCTACATTATTTACAAATTATTTGATGTTATTGCGGGACTGCGTCACGTTCTCATCAACAAGATTGTACCCGGAACGCCAAACATTGCAGGAAATGTGCTTTTCGGCATTTTGGCAGTTGTATTTGTAGCAGCAATCTTCAGCTATCCACAACTTAAAGCAAAAACACTGTTCAAGATACCATTGCGCGTAAGCATTCCGCTTATTGTACTCAGCACGAGCATTTATCTCTGTGCACAATTCATCTTAAACATGATAAGTAAAGCAAACCTTAATGCAGCATTGCTGTTTGGACTTATTATCCTCTTCCCCACAATTAATTTAATACGCGTGTATATCATAAGAGTACTCAGCCATGTTCACGCACACAATTAACCCAACCATCCTGCATTTAGGACCACTCGAAATTAGATGGTACGGCTTAATGTATGTACTTGCATTTTTTGTAACTTATTATTATGTCCGCTCAGTTATCCGGCAAGGAAAACTAAAACTAACTGAGCAGGATCTTGATAGCCTTCTTGGATGGATGGTTGTGTGCATGATACTCGGCGCACGATTGTTTTATGCGATATTTTACAATCCAACATATTTTATGGATGCGCCGTGGAGAATATTATTCGTCTGGGAAGGTGGACTAAGCTTCCACGGCGGATTAGTGGGAGTAGCATTTGCCGCGTGGTGGTACGGAACGCGCAAAAAAGGGATACCTTTCCTGCGTTTAGCAGACGTTTTTTGCGTTCCAATCGCGCTCGGCAACGCCTTCGGAAGACTTGGCAATTTTATCAACGGAGAACTGTATGGTGTTGTCACAAATCTGCCTTGGGGTGTTATATTTCCAGGTGCAGAAGGAGCAAGACATCCAACGCAAATATACGAGGCGCTCTATAATGTAGTTATCTTTGGCGTTCTTTATTCTTTACGCAACAAAGAATGGAAAAATGGAACTTTGTTTGGCGTTTATTTGATGCTGTACGGAATTTTCAGATTCGCGGTAGAGTTTATCAAAGATTTGCCAGCTTACGGACCGCTGACAATGGGGCAATGGCTTACTCTGCCCGTATTTCTAGTAGGAATATTGCTGATTTGGCGAAATAAGTAGTACTTTCTACACACAACGTTTAAATACTGCAATCTGCCTATTTCAGACTATGAAAAGAGGCGTTATAATTCTGATATTAGTTATGTTGGTAGCTTGCGCGGCAAAACCAGCTTCACAGCCAGTACAAACACAACCAGTTATGCAGGAAATAAAAATTGTGGAAGAAGACACTACAATGCCTGCAAAACCGATGTACGAACCACCACCAACCGGTCCTGAAGGAGTAGACGTTGAAGTCAAGCTTGACGCGCAGGAAAACGAATGCTTGCCAAGCAAGATTGTTGCGAGAATGGGCAACAAAATCAGGCTCATTATCACTGCGCAAGATGACGACCACACATTTGAAATGATGTCATTCCTGATTAAAGAAGACCTTCCAAAGGGAGAAGATGTGGCGATAGAATTTATTGCCAACAAGCAAGGCGACTTCACATATGAATGTGTAACAAAAGACCACTCAGCAAAATCTAAAGGAATATTGAACGTTATATGAAACCATACTTCCTTTTTTTAATATTATTAATCGCGTGCGTGCAAGACGCGCAACCAGGCATGCAACCACCACTAAAACCACTCATTGGCAACCTGCCCAGTGGAACCGTCACAACATTTGACGGGCAGACTATTGCTTACCAAATATATCCAGGCAAAACAGGCAGCACGCCAGTCATTCTTTTGCACATGCTTGGAAGGACACGCACAGACTGGGACGGATTTGCACGATGGTTGCAGAAAAACGGATATACTGTAGTTGCGCCAGATCTGCGCGGTCACGGGCAAAGCAGCGGCGACTGGAAAAAGTTCACTGATGATGATTTCAACAAAATGACATATGATGTTGCAGCGCTGAAAAGCATGCTTGAAAACCAAGGAGCAGATGTCAAGAAGCTTGCCATCATTGGAGCCAGTATCGGCGCAAATACGGCATTCAACTATGCGACTACAGATTCCGATGTGGCAACTGTGATATTACTCAGCCCTGGGTTGGATTACCGCGGTGTTTCAACGGCTAATACAAAATTTTCCAAGCCATTCTTGATTGTTGCGAGTACTGATGACGAATACAGTGCACAAAGTTCACAACAGATAGCTGACAATAACGCATTTGCAAAACTCGTGCTGTTTGACAAAGCAGGACACGGTACCAACATGTTTGTCAAACCAGAACTTTTGCCAATGATTTCGCAATGGCTCAAGCTACAGATTAAGTAATCCATAACATTTATATAACTAACATGAAAGAATTTATTTGTTCAAAACAATTATTTCGTCTGTTATAGGAGGTCATTATGCCCGCAATAAAAAAGTCAAAAATTATTGTCTATTCAACACAAACCTGTCCTTACTGTCACGCGGCCAAGGATTTCTTAAAAGAGAACAAAATAGACTTTCAAGATATTGATGTCAGCAAAGACCAGTCAAAAGCCCAAGAAATGATAGAAAAATCAGGACAGATGGGAGTTCCTGTGATAGACATCAACGGCACGATAATTGTCGGCTACGACAAAGAAGCAATAAAGAAAGCGCTGAAGCTGAAGTAGTTCTAGGATACTTTTTTATAGCGTCATCTTAGAGCTACGACTCAAGGGCGCTTAGCTCAGCCCGGTAGAGCACATCGTTCGCAACGATGGGGCCGCGGGTTCAAATCCCGCAGCGTCCATTTTAGGCGACCTTTGCGAAGGTCGCGAGAACGAATTAAACTACGACGGCGACCTTTGCGAAGGTCG
>CAZNFZ010000190.1:0-2169 GCA_964572665.1 uncultured Methanosarcinales archaeon | reverse complement strand
CTTGGCAAATGAAGCATCTGTTAAGTCAGAAGACGGCATGATTACTTTGAAGCTCAAGGGCAAGGAAGAAGAAAAGGGCCTTAATGCTTTGTACCGAATGAAGGAAAAGGCAAAGGAAGTTTACATTAAGGGAATCAAGGGAGTTACCCAGATTCTTCCAGTTAAGAGAAAGGAAGAGTACATCATTATTACTGCAGGCAGCAACCTGAAGAAGGTCTTTGAACTGGACTTTGTCGATACTGAACGAACAACGACAAACGACATTTACGAGATTTCAGAAGTGCTCGGCGTCGAGGCTGCAAGGCAGGCAATTATGGATGAAGTTTTCAAGGTTATCGAAACTCAGGGATTGAACGTTGACATCCGGCACATTATGCTGGTTGCTGATACGATGACGGTATCTGGCGAAATCAAGGGTATTACCCGTTACGGAGTCGTCAGTGAGAAAGCATCGGTTTTGGCAAGAGCGTCATTCGAAACTCCAATCAAGCACGTGATTAACGCGGCATTGAAAGGAGAAGTAGACCAGCTCAACAGCGTTGTTGAGAACGTGATGCTCAATCAACCAGTTCCTGTTGGCACTGGATTGCCGGGCTTGATAACAAAAATCGTGAAGGAGAAGAAGTAATATGGCTAAAAAAATCGTTACTGATATTGTTGCAGAGTTAAAGAAAATCTTGGAATCTAAGAAGGCAATATTGGGCGGCGATGTAACGCTTAAATTATTGCGCCAGGGCAAAATTAAGAAAGTATTTTTGTCTTCAAACTGTGACCCTTTGGTTAAGGCAGATATTAAGCAGGTGTGCAAGGTCGCAGAAATTGAATGTGTTGAGCTCGAGCACAACAATGAAGAAATTGGCGTTATTTTCAAAAAGCCGTTTTCCGTTTCAGTTGTTGGCGTTAGTGCATGACAAAAATAGTTCTTGATAAAATCACACTTCAAACAATCGCGCTATTCGAACAGATGACTGGTGCGCACGTAAGGGACTGTGTTCCTAGTGATGAGCAGATTGTTTTTATCGTTCACGAGGGTGAGATGGCGAAGGCAATTGGCAGGGGAGGCCAGCACGTGCGCAATCTTGAGTATAAATTGAAGAAACGGGTCAAGATTGTTGAGTTTAACTTTGATATTATCCAATTTGCCAAGAACGTAGTGGCTCCATTGGAGCTGAAAGAGGCAAAATTGGAAGATACTACCTTGTTTTTGGCTGCGAAAGATTTAAAAACCCGTGGCTTGCTGATAGGTCGTGGGGCCTCAAATCTTCGCTTATTTGAAGCGATTGTACAGAGGTACTTCCCCATAAAGGAAATCAGGGTTATATGAGCAACAAATCAAACGGATTGAACACGGGAAAAGCGTTAAAGCGACGCCGCCATTTTGGTAAATGGCACGATGGAAATTATATTAGACGAACTCTTGATCTTGCACGCAAGGCAGACCCATTGGAAGGCGCTGCTCAGGCAAAAGGTATTGTGATTGAAAAATTCCAGGTTGAGGCAAAGCAGCCGAACTCAGCAATGAGAAAGTGCTGCCGTGTTCAGCTTGTGAAGAACGGCAGGCAGGTCGGTGTTTTCATGCCAAAGGACGGCGCTCAGAAGTTGATTGATGAGCACGATGAAGTTATTATTGAAAGAATCGGCGGCTGTCAGGGTAAGTCAAAGGGAGACATTCCAGGAATTCGCTGGCAGGTTATCAAAGTTAACGATCAAAGTCTTGACGCTCTCTTGAAGGGCAAGATTGAGAAGGCGAGAAAGTAAAATGAGTGTGCTTGTTTTTAACAAATGGACAACTGAAGGCATCAAGGTCGATGACATGGGCCTGCAGAGATATATTACTCTTGAGCCAAGATTTGTTCCAAAGACCGGTGCACGCTATGCTGGCAGGAAATTCTATAAGTCAAAAACTTTTATTGTTGAGCGTTTAATTAACAAAGTAATGATTCCTGGTCATAAAGCCAAGAAGCACGTCAGAAGTTCAGGACACAACACTGGTAAGAGTGCATTGGCTTACGCAATCGTGATGGATGCTTTCAAGCTTATCGAGCAGAAAACAAAACAGAATCCAATTGCAGTGTTTGTCAAGGCGTTGGAAAATGCTGCTCCTAGAGAAGAGATTGTCTCAATTGAATATGGTGGAGCTCGTTATCCGAAAGCAACTGACTGCGCTCC
>CAZNFZ010000189.1:0-8153 GCA_964572665.1 uncultured Methanosarcinales archaeon | reverse complement strand
CACACTTGGAGACGGCTGGACTTCGCCCTTATTTAGCTGCATCATTTCAACCGCCAGCAAAACGAACAATATCATGAATGTAACTGCTGCGCAAATACTTGCCGCTTTTTTCGCAGTTACTGCAATTGCGGTTGTTGGAGCAGCGACTGCAATTCCGAACACACCACCAAGCACAAGGAATGCACCCAAGAAAACGAAGACAAGAACTTTTTTGGTTATAGGATTCCTGCAAAAATGACCGCAGGTATGAGCTCCGATAACAGCCACTGCCAACAGCAATACCAGAACAAGCATTGAATGGTCTGGCATGTCTGTTTGACGTATTTTATTGACTGCCAAACCACTCGGGTTAAGGGGAACAGAGAAGTGCAGCGTGTCAATAGACAATACACCTGGGCCTGAAATAAACACCAGCAATTGCTTGGGCATGATATCAGACAGTCTGCAGGTTTCGATGCACACTCCTTCAAAGCTTTCTCCAAATGCTGAAAGCTCAAGCGTTGTAGGCAGCACACGGGTGTCAAATACCAAGTAGCGTTTGTCGTCATCGCCAATAAGCCACACTTCAGAGTATCCCGGACCCTCCCATGCGCCTGAAATTCCAAAACCGTTCAGAGAAAATGGCTTCAAAAAAGGAAGCTCTCTGGTCTGGGTAATTCGATAGTTAGCCTTTTCAGTGAACTCATTTACCTGAGTACTTGCAGGCTTGACTGAGATAATTCCAAGAACAATTGCAATTACGATTGTTGCAACGATAACCAATTTTTTCCACATCATTGTACCACTGCTGCGATGACGTCAAAGTACAAATCATTCTTTTCAGGACAGGCATTGTTGCACTTTACGATTTCTTCCCACGCCTTCTCAACTTTCCTGTTTTCGGATGCCTGCACTTGCTCGTTTGCAATGCTCAAAGCCCTTGAAAAGTCAAGCAAATTCTCAGGATTACCCCAGTACTTTTCTGTCGCAATAATGTTGATGAGAAGTGCACTTTCGGGAAGGTCTTTTTCGAAAGCCGCAGTCGTTACAAGAACCATGTCAATATAGGCTTCATCAGGACAGGCAGTTCCCAAACACTTAGTCATCCTGTCCCACTGATCCTTCACTTCAGAACTCTTTGAAGCTGCAACAAGATCGTCCAAAGCGCTAATAAGATTGGCACGGTCAATCGCGTCAGTTGCTTTTTTCAGTTCGATGCTCTTTAAGATGATGTCCTTCACTGGCGGCTCACTGGACATAACTTTCACTATAATGATGACTGCAGCAACGATGATAATGATGCCAAGAATGGAAAATAGTACTGTGCTTATCCCTCTTTGAACAGCCATGCACGAATCAACCATTTAAGTATATTAAAAGGTTGCGATTAAGAAATTATTTCTTTGCTTCAAACTTTAAGAAAGTTTGATCAAAAGCGCTCTTCGTCTCGCTTCGAGAAGCAATTTGATAAATCCTCTTCTTCGAAGAGGATGTTTACTACTCTTCTCTCAGCTCACGATATCGCGCAATTCGAGTCTAGAAATCTAACTACTTCTTTGCTTCCGGCTTGGCACCAGCAGCTGGAGCAGCACCTGGCTTTCCGCCTGGCGCAGCTGCACTTTCCACTGGCAGTAATTCTTCGATAATGATTGTTGGAATCTTTGCTTCGACAAGCTTTGCCTTAATGGCTCCTCTTGGCGAGCCGGCCATGCTTTCAATAATCTGTTTGGCAGTTGCCATGTACTCAGCTTTACGCTTCTCCATTTCAGCAAACAATTTCTGACGCTTCAAGTCGAGCTCTTTCAGCTCTTCATCGGACAATTCAGTCTTCTCTGACTTGATTTCATCATCATACCGGCCGCCGTTAATATCGATAATAGTTTCAACAGCTCTCTTGCCTTCAATCATAACACCCATACTGTTGCACGTACCTGCTATTTCCTTGACCATGGCAAACATGTCCTTGCCGGACAGGTTGTCTTTCTTCATTTTTGCAATCTTGATAACTTGCTCAATTTTGAGGTCTGCGACCAAATCTGCCTCTGGAGAACCAGAACCCTTCTCAATATGTGCTTCCTGCTTGACCAATGCACTTGCAGGAGGAGTACCGACAGTAATTGTAACGTTTTTATCCTCGTCAACAATAATCTTGACTGGAACTTGAACACCCTTGAAATCAGCTGTTTTCTTGTTAATCTCAGAAATAACTTGGCCAATGTTCACGCCTAATGGACCTAGAGCTGGACCTAATGGAGGCGCGGCTGATGCTTTACCACCTTCAATCATTGCGTCTATGGTCTGCTTTGGCATATCTATGGTCCCCCTATACGTTCTTTAAAAAGGTTTCTCTAAATATCGTCTTCCGAAGAGGATTCTGCGGCTTCGGTCTCTCTACGGATGACCTTAACGGCATCCATCTTAACAGTAATTGGAATCGGCACAGCTGCGCCCAAAAGCTCAACAACAACTTCTTCCTTGGTCTTGTCAATCCTGGTAACTTTAGCCTGCTCGCGCTTGAATGGACCTGAAATAATTTCCACAATGTCATTCTTTCTAATGTCAACTTCACGCTTGACCTGCTCAAGCATATGCTCGATCTCTGAATAATTAATTTCCTTTGACAAAATGCCTCGGGCGTATGGAACGTTAAATGCTGCCTGTTCAGCTGACTGCCTGTCTGCTGCTTCGACGAAAATATAGCCGCGCATGCCGTGCGGGCGAATAACTGAGAACACTGGTAATTTCTTTTTCTTTACATTGCTAATCAAAAAGTCCAAGACTTGGTCTTCACGGTTGGCAGTCGTCCTTAATGCAAAAATGTGAGTTCCTAACTCTTCTTTTTTAGGAGTTTCAACTTTCTTTACTTCAACAACTTCTGGCGCTTTAACTTCCTCAGATGCACCAGCAATCGTAGGAATACCTACAGGCGCCCTTTGCTCTCCACCCTGCTCGTCTTCTTTCATTTTTCAAATCTCCGAGAATAATATACGAGAAAAGTAAGCAGGTATTTAAAAAGGTTTCTATTGGAACAATATGGTCTTTAAGAAGTGAATTAAGAATCCTATAACACCAATTATTGCCATGCCTATCGAGGAAATCTTGACAATTGTAAGATATTCCTGCTTGTCAGGCTTCTTGGTTACTCTAAGAACTCTTTTGCATTCCATGATGAATGATTTCAAACGAGCCATTTTGCCCGGAATAGGAGAACCGATCTGTTTTGCTTGATTTTCCAATTGCTTTGGAATCTCCTGATGAGGCTCAGCCTTTATGGCTTCTTCAACAGACTCTTGAACGTCATGAACCGGATGCTCAACATTATCTGCAGCTTCCTCTATCTGAGTAATTTCTTCCTGCAGTTCCTCGTCCTTTTGTGCGTCTTGCATATTGAGAAGTTTCTATGTGTGGTTTATTAACCTTTCTTAGGGAGTAAGGTCGAATTTATCATACAATTCTTTGTGCGAGCGCGGCGTATCGCGGGCTTCAGGATGCATTAAGCGGCGGGTGTAATAGCCCTTAATAAGATCAACAAGCGGCTTTGCAATCTTTGTAAGATACTGGTTAAAGCCGTTCACTACCTTGTCTGCGAATACTAATGCCTCATCACGCTCTATTTCATAACTGGTCTTTCCCTGCCAAGACTCTTTCTCCTGACCGCAGATATTTGCGGGATTAGCATAAGCACAGTCATTGATGCCAACAGAGTAAATTCCTCCATCAGTAGTGTTGATGAATACCACGTTTCCTTCCTTTCGCAACGCAATATGCGCTTCCTGGTCAGCCTTGTGATCATACTTGAACTTTGCATCATTCCATGCACCGGAAACATTAAAATTGCCGCGTCCGGGAGTTTTTGAAGGAGAAAAACCGGCTTTCCAACCTTTCGGCAGGTGGATTTTTTTAATCTCCATTAGCACAAGTTTGTCTAGCTCTTGTTCATTGCCTACTAACATAAGAATCAGTCCACAAATTCAATGCCGAGCTCAGCCCGCATTTCTTCCCTTGTCGCTTCAGATAGTCTTTTTGTTTTTCCAAAGATTTGAGGAGATTTAACGCCGGTTACGATAAGCATAACTCGCAGCATACTGCCCAAGTCTTCGTAAATCTGCGCGCCCCAAATGATTTTTGCGTCTTCAGACAAACGTTCAGAAATTGTTTCAACAACCCTGCGTGCTTCATTCAATGTCAAGTCCTTACTGCCGGCAACATTGATTAATGCGCCTGATGCACCAGTGATGTCGACATCTAATAATGGGTTGTTAATCGCCTTTTCAACCGCTTCAATAGCACGGTTTTCAGAATCTGATTCTCCAACACCGATTAAAGCCACACCACCATTGCTCATAACTGCTCTGATATCCGCAAAGTCCAAGTTAACCAGGCCTGCTTTTGTAACAAGCTCTGCAATGCCCTTAACAGCATTAGTCAAAATTTCATCTGCAACCTTGAAAGCAGTATGCAATGGCAAGTCAGGAGCAAGCTCCAATAACTTGTCGTTCGGAATGACAATGAGCGTATCTGCAAACTGCTGAATCTTTTCAAGACCAACAACTGCGTTCTCATAACGCCTGTTGCCTTCCATTGTGAAAGGCATTGTGACAATCGCGACAGTCAAAGCGCCCATCTTCTTCGCAATCTCGGCAACAACAGGAGCGCTACCCGTGCCAGTTCCACCACCAAGACCACAAGTGATAAACACCATATCGGCATCAGCAAGCGCGTTCTTAATGTCGTGCTCGTTCTCCCGGCCGGCTTCCTCGCCAACTCTTGGGTCAGAACCAGCGCCAAGACCCTTTGTAACTTCCCTGCCAATCAGAATTTTCTTTTCAGCATTCGTGTAGAGCAAGTCTTGAGCATCAGTGTTGATAGCGATTGTTTCAGCGCCCTGGACGCCAACCTCAGTAATCCTGTTGATTGTGTTGTTTCCACCGCCACCGCAGCCAACCACCTTAATGCTTGCGCGCTGCTTTGAAAGAAGTTCTTCCAGTTCTGTATCTAATGGATGACTTCCGCCGCGCTTCTGCGTAAGCTTCGGGTCGTTAGAATTTTGCTGTGATTGTGGTGGTTTAATGAAATCCATGGTTCCCCCTTTGGATGTATTTTTGCTGACTGAAGAACTATTTAAGGATTATGAAGCAGGAGAATATAATTATTCTTTCTTGACTATAAAGTCTGCTTCAATAGATGTTAACTCGTTGATTTTTTTTGCCAATTCCTTCCTTAACTGTTCAGGCAATTCCTGCGGGAAAGTGATTACTGCTTTATTTTCCTTCACTTCAACAGGCACTTTAACTCCCAACAGGATTCTCAGCAAAGCTTCCACCTGCACTTTCTTGTCTGTTATAATCTTGTTAACCTTCAAATCATATTCAACATCGTGGCCTGCAAGAGGATGATTAAAATCAACAACAGCCCTGCCACCGCTGACAGTTTTTACGATACCAACATAATTGTCAATATTCAATCTCAACCCTGGAACTGGCGTGATGCCCTGTTCAGCGAACTTGCTTGTTGGAATCATGTTGACTAATTTTGGATCCTTTACTCCAAATGCCTTTACGGAAGGCAGCTCCAATTTGTACTTGCCAGGCTCCTTGCCTTCCAAGAACTCATCAATGCCTTTCAAAATTTGGTGTTCTCCAATGCAAATTATGACGGGAGTATAATTTCCTTTGTCAGAAAAAATCTTTCCCTCTTTCGCAGTCTTTTCATCAGTAGTATCGAATACATCGGTTGTTTCCTTCAAACGGCCGGTGTACTCAATTTCCACAAAATCGTGCTTCTTGATAGGCATAGTTCAAGGAGATTATGGATTATTTAAAAAACTTCCTCTGGGAAAAGGTTTTTATATGGCGGTATATAATCACCAATTATGAAAAGAGGTCAAATGACGGCAGTTGTCGTTGTTTTTATTATTGTTGCCGCAGTTTTCGGCGTTCTAACGTTTTCACAGAAGAAAGTAGGAAAGGCAATCTATACTGAGATTCCTCAACCTGAATATGAAGAGCTGCCAGTTGAGCAGACACTATATACATCAGCGCCGGTAGAGATGACAATAATTCTTACAGCAACTCCTGTTCCGCAAGTACAAAAGCCAGCAGCAGCCCCAGAACCGAAGCCGTGCATTGCACAGAAAGACGCCAGCACATGCTATGCAGCACGCTCACTCGCACAAAAGCAATGCCCCTCTGATTACATTTGCAAACCAACCTTAATGGGACCATCAGCAGAAGGATGCTTCATAGAACTCACGTGTATTCCGCCAACTGGTGCAGGAATAAAGGGACAAGAACAATATTCAGACCAAGTCGGCACTCAAAAACAACCATATGCTGCAGGATATTACCGACAGCCGCCAACGACGCAGTAACTTACTTCTTGACAAATTCTAGAACTTTTTCAACAGATTCTTCGATTGTAAGATTAGTGGTATCAAGAATAAAGTCGTAATTCTTGGAATCAAGAAAATCAACTCCATAATATTCCCTGAACCGCTTTATTTCACTCTGTTGGCGCTTTACAATCGCGTCATATACTTCTTTTTCTGACTTCAGCTGCTGCTCTGTATGGCGCTTCTGTGAAGCAATATCCTTCCAAGTGCGCTGGGCAGCAATCTTTGGATCTGCTTTCAGAAAAATCTTGATCGCTTTAGGAATAAAATGGAATGCCAGCCTGGAATCCATCACGAACTTGTCTTTCAATGCCAGATGTTTTGTCCTTTCATCAATCTCCTTGTCAATTGAGGTATCAGTTCCTGCCTGTTTTGTCAATTCCATGAGCGAAATGCCCCTTGACTCAGCCATTTCACGCATAAAATCACCCGCAGAATAGTGCGTAAAGCCAAGTTCTTTGGCAATTGCTTTGGCAACTGTTGACTTTCCGCTCCCTGGCGTGCCTGATATGGTGATTATCATACATATAGGTAAATTCCCTTCTTTTTAAGCCTTATTAATGGTAAAATTTTTAAAGGAGAGTCCAGATTTGTATATAGGGAGTGAAGATGGTAGGAACAGCAAAAATAACAGCACAGATGACACGAGTATACGTGGTGAGCGCAGACCAAATCTACTTATTCTGCAGATCAACAAAAGATGACAACAAAGTACACCAAGGAGACAACCCAGTTGTCCCAGGATTTTACCTTGATTTCTTAGTAAAGCACCACTTTGACACGCAAGCACGCAGGAGAAACCCTGCAATGAAATTCATAGGCCTAGATGCCAAATTCCGCGCAATAGTATGCAAAGACGAACCATTCTATATCAAAGAGCACGAAACACAAAACACAAACGACGGAACATTAACGTACAGAATGTCAATAATCAAGCCAAATACTGTTTTGCCTGACGGAACAATAGCTGACGTTGAAGCAGTAGAAGGCTCAGTAAAATACGGCATAACTGCACTAAGTCCTCAAACAGCAAGATTAAACAGCAAAATGCTCCCATACGGCAAGCCAGGTAAGACATACACCTTGCAGGATGAAGTTATGGAAGATGTAAGACGCAGCCTTGGAAATGTACAGCGGGACAAAATTGCGACGGCAGTAAGTGCAACATCACACGCGCTCCAAACAGACAAAGAAAGCTATGACCTGTTGTTCAATGAAACGTTCTTGAAAGATAGATATCCATTCTTTGCAAAACACGACCTGACAGCCTACGAAGGCCTTGAAAACTTGCCAACAGGATCAGAATTTGTCATACACAACAAGCACGGCCAATCTAAAATGGGATTGCACCCAGCATACGTTCGAGGCGTAAACAGCGCAGGAGTACCAATGTTTGACCTTACCTGCACTATCATGTTCCAAGAGAAGAAAATACAGTAAAGTTGCATAATCTATATATACCGCTTCAAGAATTCACACTCTAACTACGGGGGATTATAATGGCATCAAAAGAAATACAACCTATATTCATATTTCCTGAAGGTACTCAGCGAACTACTGGAAGGAACGCACAACGCAATAACATCATGGCAGCCAAATTAGTGGCGGAAACAGTCAGAACTACCCTCGGTCCAAAGGGCATGGACAAGATGATTGTTGACGGCATGGGCGGCATTACTATCACAAATGATGGCGTTACAATTCTTGAAGAAATGCAAGTTGAACATCCTGCGGCCAAGATGATAGTCGAAGTTGCAAAAACACAGGAAGCAGAAGTTGGCGA
>CAZNFZ010000188.1:0-3621 GCA_964572665.1 uncultured Methanosarcinales archaeon | reverse complement strand
CCAGTATTCGCAAAGGATATTTTTGGCATCGCTAAGAGCAAGCCCAAAAAAGCCACTTCAGAAATTCTAAAGGAGATTAGAAAAGAAATATGGTAGATGCGGCGTATTTCTTTGACAGTTATGCAATTATAGAGCTCATAGAAGGAAACCCTGCATATATTCCATACGAAGAGTCTCGTATGGCTACAACAACGCTCAATCTTATTGAAGTTCACTATCATTTATTAAGAAAATTTGGGAGCCAATTCGCCGAAGCATTTTTTACATCTTTGCTTCATACGATTGTCGACTATGTCCCTTGCATACCGCAAGCCAACGAAATGCGCTATTCAATGCGTAAACAAGATGTTTCGACCACTGACTGTATAGGATATCTCGTTGCTCAATCAGCCGGCATGAAATTTCTAACTGGCGACAAGGAATTCAATAACATGCCGAATGTAGAATTTGTGAAATGACTACTTTTCCATTGCACGCTGCTTTAATTCTTTAGGCATCAGTTCAATCGCGTAACGCAACGCAGTTCTGCCCATTTTGTCTTTATGTTTTAGAATAAATTGGAAAACTTCTTTCTGATGTTTCTTGCCGGCTTCGCGCAACGCCCAACCGTATGCTTTTTGAATTAAATCTTCCTTGTCAGGAAGAAGTTGTTCAGCAACCTCAAAAATATCTTTGAGGTATAAACCACGACGGCACGGATAGACAAAAGAAACAGCAGAAGCTCTTCGCGTCCAAAGATTCTTTGACTTCGCCCAACTCTTGATTTCAGGCAACAAAGACGCATCCTTCTCAAGCAACGGACAAAGAACATTGAGGCAGATGTCATCAACTTGCGCCCAGTTTGAAGCGTACTTGTCAAGCCAGCGCTTCATCAAAGAAACTGTTGCGATTTTTCCCTGCTTTGCCCACATCACTGCAATAACACTTTCTTCGTGAAAGCCGGACTGCCACAACTCCTCGCACAACTCTTCCAAATCACAGCCGTCCAGATATTCTGGAAAGAAATCCTTAGCGATCTTTCTCAAAACAGGATAGCGAACGCCATACGCCTTGATTGGCTCCTTGAAGAACATATTATAGTTGTAAGTTTTGTCAGCATGTCTTTTCAGTTCAGCACGAAGCGCTTTGAGCATTCTCTCATTATTTACAACAACATTTTTAAACATATTGCTATCACAAAATTTTATGCTTAAACTAACACTGCCAGATGGAAAAGTACTGCAGCTGCCGGACAAAAGCACAGGCATGCAGGCAGCGGAAAGCATCGGCAAGAGATTAGCAAAAGACGCGCTTGCAATTGAATTAGATGGCGAAGTCCGTGACTTAATGCGCCCCATAGAAAAAGATGCGAAAATCAAAATTTTGACATTCTCAGCACAAGGCGGCAAAGATACTTTGCGTCACAGTACAGCACACGTTTTCGCTCACGCAATTAAACGACTATATCCAAATGCAAAGCCGACCATTGGTCCGCCAGTTGAAGAAGGATTCTATTACGACTTTGATGACTTGAAAATCACGCCGGAAGATTTCCCAAAAATAGAAGCCGCAATGCAGGATATTGTTAACGCAAATTTTAATTTTGAAAGACGCGAATGGACGCTGGCAGACGTCAAAAAATTCGAAGGCGACAACCCATATAAAATGGAACTCGCCGAAGAATTCCAGAAAAAAGGATGGAAACTAACAGCATACCAAGACGGAGACTTCATAGATTTGTGCGAAGGACCGCACGTGCCCTCAACAGGGTACGTCACGGCATTTAAACTGGCAAAAGTTGCCGCAGCATACTGGCGCGGAGACAGCAAAAACAAACAGCTCATCAGAATCTACGGCATTTCATTTCCATCAACAAAAGAACTCCAAGATTACGAAAAATTAATGGAAGAAACAGAAAAACGCGACCACCGAAAGATCGGAGCACAATTGGACCTGTTCATGACTCATGAATGGAGCCCGGGGTCAGTTTTTATGTTTCCAAAAGGACAAACCATTTTCAACGAGCTCCAAAATTTTTTGAGAGCGGAGTACTGGAAAAGAGGATATCAAGAAGTACAAAGCCCGCAAATGTACAACAAAGCATTATGGGAAGCCTCAGGACACTGGGCGCACTATAAGGAAAACATGTTCTTGATGGATGTGGACAATGAAGAATTCTCGTTAAAACCAATGAATTGCCCTGGACACATATTGATGTTTAAATCAAAAACAAGAAGCTACAGAGACCTGCCAATAAGATTCGCAGAGTTCACAGCTCTGCACCGCAATGAAGTGCGCGGTACACTCGGCGGCATGACAAGAGTCAGGCGATTGCAGCAGGACGACGCACATATTTTCTGCATGCCGGACCAAATAAAACAAGAAGTTAAAGGTGTTTTGGAATTTATCAAATACGTCTATGAAGATGTTTTCAAATTCCAGTTCAAAGCGAAGCTTTCCACAAAACCTGAAAAAGCAATGGGCGCACCAGAGCTTTGGGAAACAGCAGAGAAAGCGCTCGCAGAAGTTTTGAAAGAACTTAAAATCAATTATGAAGTAAAAGAAGGAGAAGGAGCATTCTATGGTCCAAAGATCGACATCGATGTCAAAGACGCGCTCGCCAGGGACTGGCAATTGGCGACGATACAAATTGACTTCCAAATGCCGCTGCGCATGGGGGCAGAATATGAAGGCGCTGATAACACAAAACATCCTTGCGTAATGGTACACCGAGCAATACTTGGCAGTCTTGAACGCTTCATGGGAGTGATGATAGAACATTATGCGGGAAAATTCCCGCTTTGGTTGTCGCCTGAGCAAGTCCGCGTTTTGTCAATTGCGGACAGATTCAATTCAGATGCGCAAAAACTAGTTGACGAAATGAGAACGCACAACATCAAGGCAACACTTGATGCAACTTCTGAAACAATCAACAAAAAAGTCAGGAACGCGCAAATCGACCAAGTCAACTATATATTAGTCTTCGGAGAAAAAGAACAATCCGGCGCACTGCAGATCAGAACACGCGACAACAAAGTATTCGGTCCTGTGAAGAAAGAAACATTCATTTCTGATTTACTGAAAGAAATTTCTGAGAAGCGCTAATCTTAAATACAGAGTTCTATTAGATACTTGATATGAAAAGAGGCAATCAAAATATCGCGTTAGTTCTCCTTGGAATAATTGCGTTACTCGCGCTTGTTGGAATGCTGTTGATGCTGAAAAAAACACCGAGCGGAAACTATTACGATCCTTATTACGACAAGCCATACGTCATGGTAAACGGGCCATTAAACTGGGACAGCATTCTTGGATTCGCACCAAGCCTTGAAGCAGCAGAAAGCTGGTGTCCGCAGCATACGATTTCAGAAGGAGGATTTTTAGACATACTCCAAATGACCGGCAAAAAACAATACCGCTGCTACGTGCCAAGCCCTGAAGCAATTCCTCCAGAATTCAGGCCATATTATAAGTCAGCATTAGAATACAGCCCTTATTATTCTGAAGAAATAAATCAATACGGGCCGAACATAGCGCCGGTCGCGTGCTTTTTAGGATCACAACTCTCTCCTCCTGAAGGCGTTGTACTCCCACTCATATGCGCACCGCCACAATGGGCGTATTTCCCCTACTCTTCGCCAG
>CAZNFZ010000187.1:0-1632 GCA_964572665.1 uncultured Methanosarcinales archaeon | reverse complement strand
AAGGTATTTAAAGGTTGTGTAGAAAAAGAAAGCTATTCGGGGCTGTAGTCTAGTGGTAGGATTCACCCTTGGGGTATCACTTCGGACGTCCGAAGATCCAAAGTGGGTGCGGCCCGTGTTCGAATCACGGCAGTCTCATGTTAGACAACCTTTGCTAAGGTTGTGGAAACGAATTAGACTACGACAACCTTTGCTAAGGTTGTGGAAACGAATTAGACTACGACGGAAACTTTCTAAGCTGCAAAATCAATTGAAACGTAGAAATTGAATTACTTGCTGTCGAACTGATATTTTTTGACGAGCTCGGGATCGTAAGCAACGATTGCCCCATTCAATGGCAAATATTTGAAGCACCAGATTCTTGCCATTGAATCCGAGTTTATTTCCCTGTGTGCTATGCTTTTAAGCTGCGGAGCCTCTGCCAGATTCTTTTTATGGGAAGCAACTATGTGTTTGAATTCAGGAGAATTCTGCCAGTCACTTGACATTGCCCTTTGATATACTTCACTTACCATTCTTTTCTTTGCAACAATATTTTCTGCCTGTGCGCCTAACCACCTATTTTTCAACACAGCAGTCCAATCATCTTTCATACCGGGGATAACGCCAGTATAGAAGGCGCTTATTTTCGTTTCAAACCTAATACTTGTCCAGACTTCCTTTGCTTTCGTATTGTTAACCTGGTCAGCTGCTTTCAATCCAACATTATCAAGCAAATAACTTTTCCTGTCTTCTGCTGTCTTGTAGTTCTCGTCTTCAAAGAACTGTTTTGTTGCTATGCCAATGGCTTTAAATCCAGAACCCCACAAACTGAACTCAAGGTAAGCATCTGCTCCGCTGTGCTGCATGATGTTAATTTTGTCAGTCGGCTTGTTTTCAGCGCGGTCTATCAGCTCTGCGACGATAATTCCAAAAGCCCTGCCAGTTTCTTCTTTCAGCGTGTTCGGGTTGGAATTATGCGATTTCGCATACGCTTCTGCGTATTTTTGGACTTCATCGCCCAACTCTTTCTCCAAGCGGGAATCATGGCATCTAAGCTGCTTTTTGCCCCAGATCAACGCGCCTTTTTGCCTGGTTGACTTGACATCAGCAACATAAGCAGCATAAAAACGGGAAACAGATTTTTGAACTTCTGGAGATGATTTTAACGTTTCATCAAGTGCTTTTTGATACGAGGATGGTTTCTTGCGTGTCTCTTCCCAAAGAGAATCCTCCTTGCTCTGCGCGTAGGCAAGCTCTTCAAGAACTAATGGCATGGCTACTGAATACCCCAAGAATGCCCTTCTTGTAACACCTGCCATAAATGTAAGGTATATATACTGGAGAATATAAATGTTTCGGCGTAGTAGTTACTTAGCAGTGACTAGAGCTTACTGTTTAAACCGTTGTTTAAGCTTCTTCAAAGCGTCATCCAAGCTCGGAAGGGGCTTTGGCTTCCTGAAATGGACTAATGCAGACAGTATCATTATTACAATTATTATCACCAGAAGTAGCGCAAGCGCCAATAGGAATCCGCACTCCAAATAGAACACTAATATCATCATGAAAACAATGGCGACCATAACCATCAGCACAAGGAAGCCTTTTCCGCGCTCGTGAGTCTTTTCTTTACGGTAAATGTATATTCCGCTG
>CAZNFZ010000186.1:0-1820 GCA_964572665.1 uncultured Methanosarcinales archaeon | reverse complement strand
TCAACATTCTCTGAAAAGTTCAAGGAGTTTTATCCTGAAAGATTTATTGAATGTTATATTGCAGAGCAGAATATGGTCGGTATGGCTGTTGGTATTGCAGCAAAGGGTTTGATTCCATTTGCGTCAACATTTGGCGCATTTTTCACGAGAGCGCACGACCAGATTCGGATGGCTGCCATTTCCCACTCAAACATTAAATTGTCCGGCTCTCACGTTGGTGTTTCAATCGGAGAAGACGGTCCGTCACAGATGGCATTGGAAGACATTGCGTTATTCAGATGTCTGCCAAACAGTATTGTGCTGTATCCGTGCGATGCAGTATCTGCAGAAAAATGCACGCAATTGCTTGCATTGCACAATGGCATTGGCTATCTAAGAACTTCAAGGCCAAAGACGCCAGTCATCTATAGCAACGGTGAATCTTTCAAAATTGGCGGGAGCAAAATTGTCAGAAGAAGTTTCCGTGATAAAGTTGTCATCATTGCCGCAGGAGTTACAGTTCACGAGGCAGTAAAAGCGGTTGATGAATTGAAAAAACAAAAGATTTACGCGCGTGTTATTGACGCATACTCAGTAAAACCATTAGATTCTTCTATTATTTCTGCTGCAAAGGGTAGAAAAGTTATTGTTGTTGAAGACCATTATCCTGAAGGAGGCTTGGGAGAGGCAGTAGCTAGCTTAGGCATTCCAATTACTCATTTGTGCGTAAGAGAAATTCCTCGTTCTGGAAAGCCTGAAGAGTTATTGCACGCGAACAAGATTGATTCAGAAGCAATAATAAAAATCGTTAAGAAGCTCGTATAACGCCGTCTTTTTTTGCCTGTTTTGCAACTGCTTTGGCAATCTTCTTCATGTATCCTTTGTCAAAAGGTGATGGAATTATCTTGTCTGCAGTTGGCTCAATAGAAGAGGCAAGTGCGTAAGCTGCCGCGAGCTTCATTCCTGTTGTGATTTTAGTTGCTCCAGAATCAAGTGCGCCTCTGAATATTCCCGGATATGCTAATGCATTGTTAACTTGATTTGGAAAATCACTTCTGCCGGTTGCAATTATTGCTGCCCCTGCTGCTTTCGCGTCTTCCGGCATTATTTCTGGAACTGGGTTTGCCATGGCGAATATGAATGGTTGTGGCGCCATTGTTTGAACCATTTCTTTTGTCAGGGCCCACGCCACGCTGACTCCTACAAAAACATTCGCTCTTTTGATTACGTCGGCGAGTTTTCCTTTAATTCTTCGTGAGTTTGTCATGCGCGCCAGTTCCTGTTTAAACTGGTTCATGTTTTCTGTTCTGCCGTCGTAAATCGCACCTATTGTGTCGCAAACTATGATGTCTTTTACGTTGCCGTGGAGCATTTTAGCAATTGCTGTTCCAGCCGCCCCAGCACCATTTATTACAACAGACAGTTCTGATAATTTCTTTCCAGTTACTTTCGCCGCATTAATCAATCCAGCATAAAGCACAACTGCTGTTCCGTGCTGGTCGTCATGCATGACGGGAATTCCTAAATCTTGCAGTGCTGCTTCAATTTCAAAACATTTTGGAGCTGCTATATCCTCAAGATTTATTGCTCCAAATACCGGCGCAATATTTTTTGTAACTAGTATAATGTCTTCTGCTTTTTGGCTTTTTACGCAGATTGGCCATGCTTCAATGTTAGCGAATTTTTTGAAAATGATTGCCTTGCCTTCCATTACCGGAATGGCGGCTTCAGCTCCAAGGTTGCCTAATCCAAGTATTGCGCTGCCGTCGCTCACAACGGCAACAGAATTTCCTTTGACTGTGTGCGTGTAAACTGAAGATGGCTCTGCTGCTATTTTCTTG
>CAZNFZ010000185.1:0-2386 GCA_964572665.1 uncultured Methanosarcinales archaeon | reverse complement strand
CTGCAGTAAGCTGCCTGCTGGAAGTCCTTCCATGTTGAGAATGCCGATAATCGGGTATTGTTTGCCAAGTGTGACTATGTTCTTGACAACTTCTTTCTTTTCTGGAGCTGCTTTGGAGGTCTTGACCATTTCTACTCAGCCCCTTCCTTCTTTGCCTTTGCTTTCTTTGGCTTTGGTTCAGCAGCTGGTGCTTCTGTTTTCGGCGCTTCTTTTGGTGCTTCAGCTTTCTGTTTAGGCATTTTTATGCCGTCTTCTGTTATAGTAACTGGCTGGCTCATTGACAGTTTGAGCATGATTGTTTTGATGTTGAACGCTTCTTGGGGCAATTTCTGTATTACGCTGCTGTACACTGCTAGCATATTGTCTGCAATTTGTTCATCTGGCATGTCTTCTTTGCCTACCATGACTTTGACGCTTGGTTGTAATTTTGCTGAAACTTTGATTGTCTTGCGTAAGGTTTCAGTTAAGGTCTTGAGGTTTGCGTTTGGTGCAACGACGCATCCTGCTTTTGGGTTTGGCATCTTTCCACGGGGTCCAAACACTCTACCGAATGTTTTTGCTACATCTGGCATGATGTTTGCCTGAGCAATAAAGTAATCGTATTGTCTTGCTATTTTCTTGACTTCTTTCTTGTTAGCCGCAAAGCTTGGGAATTTGTCATGCATGATAACCAAATCGCAGTTTGTTTTTGCTGATTCCTGCAGTTCAGGTCCGACCAGTGCGCCAATCTTTATTGGTTTTCCCTTGTCAAAAGGCAGTTTTACCCAAGTTTCAACTTGTTCTTCTGGCTTCTTGAGATCGAGATGTTTGAGGTTGATGATGAAGTCGTATGTCTGCTTAAACTTGCGTTTAGGAAGAGCTTTTAGTGCTTGTATTGCTTCAATGAATGTTTTCTTGTCCATGATATCTCCCTTCCACCGAAGTGGTTAAGTTATTGGGTATACTATTCAGCGACGATGGGTCATTTATAAATTTATCGTCCAAACCGTCTTTCCCTGTCTTGATACTCTTGTATTACTGCTGTGACGTCTTCTTTTTCTATTTCCGGCCAGAACTTCTCTATGAATATGAGTTCTGCGTATGTTGCCTGCCAGGGCAGGAAGTTTGATGTTCTTTGGTCGCCGCCTGTTCTGAGTATGACATCTGGTGCTGAGTCCAGCCATAAGTGTTTGCCAATTTCTGCTTCGTTGATTTTTGCCGGGTCTATTTTTCCTTCTTTTGCCTCAAGAGCAATCTTTTGCACAGCGTCAATTATCTCTTCTCTGCCGCCGTATGCCATTGCGAAGTTCACTCGTCTAGGCGTATTGCTTTTGGTCGCGTCCATTACTTTGTTCTGCAATTCCTGTAATTCTTTGGGCAGCATCCATTGTCTGCCGATAAACCTTATCCTGATGCCTTTTTCTTTTAAGTCTGCTAGTTTTTCCTTCGTTAGCAATTCGTCGCATTCTTTTTTGAATACTTTCATAATATATTCGAACTCTTCTTTTGGCCTGTCGAAGTTCTGGATTGAGAAAACGTAAGCGGTTATTTCTTCCATTCCTGCTTCAAAACACCATTCCATGAACTTTCTGAACTTTTCTGCTCCCCATTCGTGGCCTTTCCACGGGTTGACCATTAGTCTTTTGGCAAACCTTCTATTTCCATCTAAGATTACGCCTATATGCTTTGGCACGCTCATTGTGTCTTCACCTGTTCAAATACGTGTACAAATTGTTCATTGCTCAATTTCAATCCCGCTTCTAGCACGAGATTCGCCAGTTTTTTGGCGCTTTCGTCTGGTCTTTCTGTAAGACTGAAAGTGAGAAGTTCCTGCAAAGTGTGGTCACATAAATAGCCTTCGTTCATGCCAAGTACGATTCTCTTGCTGTTTTGTCGTACAGTCTTTTCATCGAGGTTAACAGTAATACTTTCCTGCGTTAACGTATTGCCTTCGCGTACAAATCCATGATTAGATAGCTCTTGTGAAACTGCTTCTAGAATTGCGGTGTGTAATCCAACTGGCAGTTCTGCCATTCCTTCAGAAAAGCGCGTTAATGTTTCAGTTTTTCCTAAGTATTTTGAAACGCGCTGCCTGCTTCCCCAGGGAGTCCATTCGTTCTGTACTAAGTAAGCGTACGGTCTTCCTTTGATTTTTTTGACGCGAACAAACATAGCCGTAGGCACTATGGGTTTGTTTTTATATTTTGTGTTTTAAGGAAAAAGAAATTACTTGAGTTCTTTGGCTTCTGCTTTGACTTTTTCGAGCTGTTTTTGCACTCTTTTTGTTGCCGCAATGAGTGTTTTGCGCGGGTCTGCGCCGTCTGTTTCAAGAATGAATCGTGGAACTTCTATCAAAGGGTGTTCTATTGCATACGCTGCTGCTTTGACGTGTTCGTCTGTGAACAAT
>CAZNFZ010000184.1:0-2188 GCA_964572665.1 uncultured Methanosarcinales archaeon | reverse complement strand
GGCTATGAATTCACGCGTGGCAATTTTGGAAATAAAGAAGGCTTGCCCGCATTGAAAGAAGTTTCTTACTCTCTTCCTGAAAAATTTTCATCAAATGATGTTTACCTTGAAGGCGTTTGGTTTGTCGACAAGGATCATGTCAGGTTAGTAAGTGATACTGGCAAAGTTGTTCTGAAATATAACGCAAAGAATGTGAATATTGTTGCTGGAGCAAGTCCCGGCTCTGACATTATCATAACTGTCGACAATGAAATCCTCAGCGAACAAAAAGTATTTGATGAAGATTTGTACGTACTTGCTGACACAAAGTACGGCTCACACACGTTATCTTTTGATGTGAACGGTTCTGGTTTCAAACTATATACATTTACGTTTGGTTAAATAACATTTTATATAATTTCTCATGGTTAATTATAAATCGTCACCCATCTATATAACCATTATGAGCGAGTTTGCGGGTTTGTGGGAAACTGAATTAGAGAAAGTGGTTCAGAAACTAGCTAAAGGGGGCGCTGCACGCGTAATTGACCACGAAGGCCACGAAGTTATTGTAAAGGTAGAAATTATCGACCCTGGTAGAGAGGAACAAAACGATAACGCATGGGCCTGAAGCAAGTTTTCTGAAAACTAGTTGCTGATTTGTTTAGTTATGAATTCAATAGCTTGCTGCAAGTATCCAAGCTTGTACGCGCCGAATGCCGCAGCTGCCAGTCCTGTTCCTGCAAGCGCAAGATTTCTAATCATACGTTGCTTTTTGTAAGTAAAATGGTTGCTATAAGTGCCGGGCTTGAATGCAGTCTCAACAAGTGTTGGAGAAGTATGCGTTGGCAGCTTTTCTTTTTGCGCGCGCTTGATGTCCGCAAGCAGGTCTGCGTAATCAGTATATCTCTTGTTGGATTGTGCCTGGAACATTCGTGCTAGAATCTGTTCGATGCCTTCAATTTTAATGTCTTTGACTTGCGCAACGCTTCCGAGCCTGACTGTTTCACGGCCATAGGCAGTATTAAGTATTTGTCGCATTTCGTGACCAAATTCGTTTCCGTTACGCGGAGGCAAGCCAACAGGATTTTTGTTGGTCATCAAGACGTATAATGTGGCTGCCAGTGAAAGCTGGTCTCCTTCCCAGCCACTAGTCGATGAATCATCAGCCTGTTCAGGAGAAAGATAGTAGCACGTGCCAATAGTAGTACCCGTTTTTGTTTTGCATGTTTTTTCCAATTCTACTGGATTCATAATTCCAAAATCAGCCAACTTGATATGAGGGAATGTGCCGTTTTTTTTATAGAAAATATTGTCAGGCTTGATGTCTCTATGCACTATGCTGCGCGCCTTGCATTCATCAAGAGCACGCACTGTGCTTTCCAAAACATGCAAATGGTACTTTGGAGATCTGTTTTTTGTTTCTCTTGGTTCAAGGCTTCCATCCATTCTTTCCATTATAAGAAATGGGAGCTTATTTTTTGTCGCGCCGTGCGCAAAATGGTAAACGAGATTATCATGAGTCAATCCAACAAGATAACCAAGTCTCTTATCGCGATGGTCTATTTCCCCGTCCAAATATGAAATTCTGACAACTACTTCCTGGTCAGGAAGAAGACTATTTTCTTTCCAGTGAGCGCGAACTTCATCTTTGATTCTAGTAACTGACTTTTCTTTCAGTTCTTCAGCTGCCTTTTCGCGCGCTTTTGAATAGGCGTCTTTTGTTAAAGGCACCCTGCCAAGAATTTCGTGTGTTTGTTTGTTTACCCATTCGCACGCGTACGCATCATCTGAGAGTTCAGAATATATTATGTTGCCTAGAAATGCAATGCCCTGTCCACCAGAGCCTATAAGTTCCTTGCGGACTTCGACTGCTTTTGCGAACGGGTCTGTTGAATTGACGCGTTTTCCTGTAGTCGCTATTTTGTAATAGTTTTCTGCGTCAACTGTCCATTCAGCCATGTTGCACCTGTTTTTCCGCTTTCAGGATACGTTCGTGGCGTTCAACTGACTTCAAGTATTCGTAAATTCCACCTATTGCAATTTTCGCAACGACATATACTGGAATGGCTACAACCATTCCAATTACGCCTGCTACTTCTCCTGCAATAAGAGTCAGTAACACAACCATTAATGGGTGTATATTGACAAATTTTGAAATTAGAACTGTCTGTAGTATTGTGTTGTCAATAGCTTGAGCGATGAATAT
>CAZNFZ010000183.1:0-2758 GCA_964572665.1 uncultured Methanosarcinales archaeon | reverse complement strand
CGCATCTTTTTGATGGTGCGCTTCTTCTTTTGTTTTTCTAGCCTGCTCACGCTTTTCATGACCAGTCAACGCATCCAGCACTTCTTTTGAACCATCGTCTTGCATAATAATGTCCCTCTACTGGTGGTATTTATTCTTTATGATGATATCGTATAGCTTTCCAAATAACGAAAAGCAAAATTATGGCAATTGCAACGCCAACTATGTTCGCTGTTGTTGATGTGAAAAACGTCGACTTGACAAGGTACTCGTTCATGTCTGTGAAAAATGTCATGCTCCAGGGAATGTACTTCGGTATTTCTGTCATAAAGACTCTTGTTCCTCTGAAATACATCATGATTATACCCACCAATATCAGCATGATTCCGCCAATGATAGCGTACAAATGCGTGTATATCTTTTTCCCAAATATGCTGAACTCGATGTGTCTGCTTGTGAACCACTTTGAAATGTCATATTTGTCTGAGAAATATGATACTATCAGCAGTGGAAGAGTGACTCCAAGAGCGTAGATGGCAAAAAATAGCACTGATTTGAAAATCGTGCCTGTGCTTGCTGACAAAACAACAATGCCTGCCAGTATTGGTCCTATGCAGGGTGTCCATCCTATCGCGAAGAAAAATCCTAAGAAGAATATTCCCCATCCGTCCTGCGGCTTGTGCTTTATTTTGAAGTCAAAAAAAGCAAATCCTTTGTTAAGGATCAGCATAATTCCGAACATGATGAGCAGAATTCCGGATAATATTGCAAAGAATTCTTTGTAAAGATTGAAGAAATTTCCTACGATGCCAGCTATTATGCCGAATATAATGAAAGCTAGTATCATTCCAAGTGAGAAGAGCGCAGTCATGAACATCGCTCTTTTTCTTTCTTTGAACAAGTAAGCAAAGAATGTTGGAATGACGACAAATCCGCAGGGAGACGTGAATGTCAATATGCCTCCTAAGAATGCGATGAGAAAAGTAACTGCCAATCCAACATCCCTCTCGTAATCAAGCACTTTTTGCGCACCTGGAGGAAATTCAAGTGCTGCAACAGCAGTAATCGCGATAAGTAATACGATAAAATACAGTGCTCTTTTCATTTTCCAAACGCCTCGTATTCTACCTGAGTACATAAATGATTCTTCTCATCCGGCATGCACCCGTAGCAGGTTTTGCCGGTTGGCTGTCCCTCTTTTAGTTCTGACATTTTCATCCACGCGCCGCTGTACGACGTGCAATATTCCTTGTATGCCTGCTGTTCAGTCGTAAGCTGTTCAGTGCAGGCAATGAGCAGGAATAAACCAATAACGATTGCTGTCTTATTCATATTACGTTGAAATTGAAGTTTGTTCTTCGTTGCTGGCCCGCATAATTGAATTCTATCCACGTGGTGTACTTGCCTGATTTTTCAGGGATGTATTCAAATGACAACAGATTATCGCCAAGCGTCTCATCGTGCGCATGCGTGAATTCTTGAACCGTTTTGTCAACTATAATGAGGTGTGCAGCAGCACCAAGGAATGGCTCAGTGATTGGTACTTCTTTGCCGTTCTTGTCTGTAATAGTGAAATCTAGTCTCGCAGGAATATCCTGCTTCAGTGTAGGCGGGTTGAACTCTATGCTCAAGTTGCCAAGTTGCTCAGGTTCTTCAGAACTTTGTTCTCCAGTTACATTTAAAGAATAATCAATAATATGTTCTAACGTGCCATTGCTGAATTCTATCCACATGTGATATTCTCCAGGAGCAAGGAAAGTGTAAGGCGCGCTGAATGTTTTGCCATCTCGCACTGGATGAACATGGTCAAAGTAGCGGAGGTCTTTTCTGACGAGAATTAAATGCATCAGTTTTTCATGCAAGGGTTGCAATTTCATAGCTTCTCCGTTTTTATCGAGTTCGAACTGCAATAGCGTCTCTGCGCCAGACTCTGCTTGTGGCCGTTTGAATGTTACAAGGAAATCATGCAGATCAAGTACATCTTTGTCAGCGTGCACTTTCATTACTTGTTCGGCCATAACGTGATTCGCACCTGCGTGCTCAGGGGATTGTGCAGCGCATCCTGCCAGCAGCAAAAGTAATAATAACATCTTTTTCATCAAAGCTTTACAACAAGCGTAAAGTATTTAAAGTTTGCGAACTTAGTATCTTGTATGAAAGAAAACTTTGCTGATTTTGATTCTCTGCTAAGTCCATTAGAAGGTGACGTTTTGAAAGTTTTGTGGCCTGACAAGCAGATGCGCGTCAGGGAAATTCACGAAAAATTGAAATCAAAAGTGGCACTAAGTTCTGTTGCGGTTATCTGCGACCGTTTACACGACAAAGGCATCGTGGCTAGAAAAATTGAGACTGCCCGCGGTGGAATCAGATACATTTATTATCCAACTCAGGACAAGAATGCATTTGAAAAAACTGTTGTTGAAGATACTGTCAACAAATTAATTGAAACCTTTGGCTCAACTGCAGTGTCATATTTTAACGATAGATTCCGAAAGAGGTAAAAATGATAGTTGAAAGCGCGATAGCTTTTGCCAATGACCCTGGAAAGATGTTGATAGTAGTTGTCTCTATTCTTCTCAGCATTACTGCATTATTAGCATGGAAAAAATACAGCAAGCCGTGGCTGCTTTACGCTCATCTCCTGTTTGTTCTTTCTCCATTATTCTACTTTGCATTGTCTATTAATTGCAGCATGAGCGTGGTAAACGGTCTGATGTCATTTTGTACTGCCGTTCTAACAAAATTTGTCATCTTCATACTCCCTCCGCTTATGGCAGGA
>CAZNFZ010000182.1:0-3051 GCA_964572665.1 uncultured Methanosarcinales archaeon | reverse complement strand
GTCGCGAATAATGTCGTCATCAAACCTGCCAAAAATGTCTTTAACGTCTGCTTTTGAAAGTGGAATTCCTTTCTTTTTGAAAAATATTTTGAACGCCCTGATATGGTGCGGTTCAGAATTTGAGAGAACGCCATCCATGTCGAATAAAATTGCTTTAATCATTTCTTGCGATGGGTTTCAATGTTGTAGCCCAAAATGCCAATGACCATCATGAGCGCAAATATCAGAGTTGTAACTGCATATATGCTGACACCTAAGAAACGCATAACTGGAATTAGATATGTAGTCGTCAGTGCGGCAGAAATCACTTCTATCAAAATGATTGATGTTAGTGAGTGTGCTGCAATATTTAGTGCCTGTTTCCATTTTAAACGGAACTTTGACAATTCCATAATGATGAAGAATAATGTGCCAAACACGAATATCATTAAAAGATATTTCAGCCACATCCTGATGTAAAGCAAGATGGCAATGCCTGGAAATAGCATGACGAGTATTGTAGTGAGAAAACCACTTACTTTGGCTTTGTTAGCAGAAAAATCCTTCAACTGCTCGCGTTTAATGGATTGGGTATTCAAGAATCGATATTGAACGTTCTCCTTGTCAATAACGAAAATTTCTTTCGTCAGCGTGACGTTGTTATTAAGATCTATAACCAGCCATGGATTATGGCGCGGAATTGAAATCTTGTCAGTCTGCGTTACTTCACCATCAAGCTTAAACGAACTGAACTTTGAGAATTCATCCTGCATGACATCTTTCAACAGGAACAGCTTTGGAACGTACAACAGGCCGGCAAGAATAAATGCGATTAAAAGAACTTTGCTAAGATAAGTGAGACTTTTCCTGAATGGTTTGTCAGCCAGCTGCTTGTATCTTGGCGGGAAAAATGACCACACGATCTCTTTTAGGAACTCCGGAACCTGCATGCCAGTAAGGTCAGTTCTAACTTATTTAAAGCTTGCGAATGAAAAATATCACGTCGTGCGCTTCTTCAATACGCTTTCTTACGTTTAATTTGGAAATTTCAGCTTCGAGTTCCTTGAAGTTGGCTGCTTTCTTGAGAACTGAGATAACGATGTCTCTTTTTGCAACACGGAACATCTCTGCAACAGCCTTTTTCGCGTCTGCGTGGTGGATGGCGGTCAAAGAAATGACGAGGTCAAAAGAATTATCTGGAAAAGGCAATGCTTCTGCTTTGCCCTGCACAACAGGAATCTTTGCCTGTTTTAATAGTTCAGCGGAAGGGTCGATGCCTGTCTTTTTGCACGGGAAGATTGAAAGATAAGACGCGGTGCCACAGCCTACGTCCAGCAAAGTGTCAGTTGACTTGATTACCAGATTCTCAGCTATAATTCTGGCTTTTTCCTTCTGCTCCTCGCCGTGCAATTGCTCATAGCCTGCAGCAATCTCATCATAATAGGTCATATGTCAAAGTACATACATAACATTTAAAAAATGGTGCGACAAAACCAACCACATGGCATTACGACAACCAGAATCAGTGCAAGAATGCGTTTACTTTACCCGACGCGCAGTAGACAACGGATTTGCAATGTGCTGGGTGTTCAAGGAAAAATGCCCAAAATGTGGCAAGGCTGAAATGGGCAAGCCGAAAGGCAAGGACGGCAAGGTCAAAATACGAGCAAAAGAATACGTCTGCCCTGCATGCAACCACACTGTTGAGAAAGTAGAGTACGAAGACACGTTAACGGCAAATATTGCTTACACCTGCCCGCACTGTTCTAACAAAGGCGAAACAACCATTCCATTCAAAAGAAAATCATTCGAGGGTGTTAAGGCGCTCGTATTCTTATGCGACAAATGCAAAGGAAAAGTTCCTATAACAAAAAAAATGAAAGCAGTCGTCAAAAAAGTTGAAGAAGACGTGCCGGAAGATGAATAAATAAAAAATTAATAATAATCTTTTGCCTTGAAGTCAGCTGCTGACTTGTCATCTTCAAAGTGCTCTGCCATTGGGTCTTTTGGTTTTCTAAAGTAACCGTAGCCCATAACGCCGAGCACAGTCAATCCAACCAAGTTTGCAAGCACAAGAGCTGCAGTCAAAATTGCACCGCCAGTCCAGCCAGATTTTTGTTCAGGCTGTTCAGGAGTAATTATGACTATGTCGTTCTGCTTTGGAGGAACGACAGGTGCAGGAGGCTGTTCAACAACTTCCTCACACTTTGTCACGACAACATTTGCAGTTTTCTGCTGGTTTGGAACATTCGCATCATGGAAGCTCTTTGCCGTTGCAAGGAAACTGCCAACTGGCGCGTTCTTTGCAATTGGAACACTGAAAGTAACTGTTTGTTTTTCATCCTGATCAATTGAAATTTCACTAATTTTCTTAACGAAATTCAATCCAGGAACTGAAAGTTCAACAGCAGCTTCATCTTCGTCGTTTCTGCCTTTATTTTCAATTGTGACTATAACATTAACACGTGATGCGTCACAGTTGTCTGTTTTTTCGGGATTGACAACAATCTTTGAAATCGGCAAATCATGCTTCAAGCGCTCAATTTTCATTGTAAACTTGAATTCTTCGGCCGAGATGGAAACACCATTCTCATCGGTGCCTTTTGCAGTAATTGTGATTTCAATATTTCCGTTGTCTGCTGATTCGTCCACTTTCAATTCCAAAACTTTCTCTTCAGAATCGCCGTAGTCAAGGCTTGAAATGTCAACAGTATCGCCATCAACATCAGAGCTTGAAGTATCAGCTTCAATTTCAATATCTTCCATGTCCTTTGAGCCTTCGTTCTTGACTTTAACAGTCAAGTAGCAGGTCTGGCCTGGAGAAATTTTGTCAACAGTATCGCCTTCATTGACTGTTTCTAATGTGTTACAAGTAATTTTGACCTTGTCAATTATCAACGCATTTGCAACTTCCATAGTAATTGAAGCAGATGCAGTAACAGTTGACGGTATTGGCGTTTGTGTAGTGTTGCCTGCAGGCGGCTGCGTTGCATTTGTTGATGCAAGCAAGTTCTTTGGACTGCCATTCAGCAACGGGTTGTCGCCATTTGGCGAATTAATCGCGTACACGTT
>CAZNFZ010000181.1:0-2087 GCA_964572665.1 uncultured Methanosarcinales archaeon | reverse complement strand
GACCATATTGCAAACAATTGCTTTCACGGTTTTGAACGCGATTTCCTGGAGCTGAAAAATGAAATACTTATTAGTTGCCTTATTGGCGCTGTTGGTTGCTTGCGCGCCTCAGATGATGGAGAAGCCAATGGAGAAGGCGCCTGTTATGGAAAATACGCCGGTAATGGAAAAGCAACCTCCAATGATGGATGAAAAGCCGGCAATGGAAGAGAAAGAAGAAAGAATGATGGAGCCTGGCCTTATCGGCGGCGGAGTTTCAAGATATTACAATTGGGACAAAACAATGTTTGACAAAGCGTCTGCTGAAGGAAAAACGATTTACCTTGAGTTTTCTGCTGACTGGTGCCCTGCCTGTCAAAGTCAAGAACCGCATTTGATTGCTGGCTTCGCGGAATTAAATGACCCTAATGTTATCGGTTTCAAGATTCATTACAAGGATGACCAGTCGACTCCCGAGCACAATGAATTGATAAAACAGTACCAAATTGCCTATCAGCACACAAAAGTAGTATTGAAAGATGGCAAGATTGTCAAGAAAAGCCCCGAAGCGTGGACTAAGGACAAATTCCTTGATGAGATGAGGAAGCTGTAATGGCTGAAGCTACTTTTTTTATTTCTTTTATTGCAGGCATAATTAGTTTTTTCGCTCCCTGCATTTTGCCTTTAATTCCAGCGTTCCTTGGCTTTTTGGCAGGGCATAAAGTTGAACAAGTCTCAAGATTGCGTTTGCTTGGTTACACGTTCCTGTTTGTGCTGGGCTTTAGCTCGGCGTTTTCTATTATTGGCGTATTACTAAATGGCATTCTTTCAAACGTTGCGTATACCGCGCAAACATGGTTGTCAAGAATTGCAGGAATTGTCATAATCTTGTTCGGCTTTTACTTGCTTGGATTCATTAAGCCGGAATTCCTGCAGAGAGAGCATAAATTCAGAGTGCCAAAAATAGGAAATCGCGCTGTTGCTAGTTTCGTGTTCGGCGCTGCTTTCGCGATTGGCTGGACTCCTTGTGTTGGAGCAGTGTTAGGCTCTATTCTCGCTCTTGCTGCTTCAATGCCCAGTGACGCGTTCTTCTTGTTGCTGGCATATTCGCTCGGTTTAGGAATTCCATTCTTGGTGGCGGGCTTTTTCGCGAAAGAATTCATTGGCTGGGTGCAAAAACATACCGCGTTCCTGAAATATTTCAATATTGTCGTGGGACTATTAGTGGTCGCGTTGGGAGTTTTAGTCTTTACAAACAATCTCGCGTTGGTTGCGGGCAGTTTCAGCTTCCTCAACAGGTTTTTGTTGGGATGAAAACAAAAACTATCTTGTTTGTCGTATTGTTGACGCTAGTTATCGCCTCAATTTTCTACTTGCAGAAGCCCGCGCAGAATGTTGAGCGCGTTTCTCCCGTAGTACAAAAGAAAAACGGCATTCTGGCTCCTGAGCTGGCAGGCATTGAGGGCTACATTAACACTGACAGCATTAAAATTGCGGATTTGGTTGGCAAGAAGATTATTTTAATTGACATCTGGACTTACAGCTGCATTAACTGCCAGCGAACTCTTCCATACATTACCAATTGGCACGAGAAATACAAGGATAAAGGCCTTGAAATTATCGGAGTTCATTCTCCCGAGTTTGATTTTGAAAAAAAATACGAAAATGTCAAGCGTGCTACAGAAAAATGGAACATAAAATATCCTGTTGTGCTTGACAACGAGCACGCTACTTGGAACGCTTTTATGAATCGTTATTGGCCGAGAAAATACTTGATTGACCTCGACGGCTATATTGTCTGGGATCATATAGGTGAAGGAGGCTATGAGGAAGCCGAAAAGAAAATTCAGGAATTGTTGGAAGAACGAATGACTAAATTAGGAATGTCAGATAATATCCCCACTGAAATCTCTGAAGTTGAAGCTCCTAAAATTGAAGGAAGGATTGGCACGCCAGAACTCTATCTAGGCTATGAATTCACGCGTGGCAATTTTGGAAATAAAGAAGGCTTGCCCGCATTGAAAGAAGTTTCTTACTCTCTTCCTGAAAAATTTTCATCAAATGATGTTTACCTTGAAGGCGTTTGGTTTGTCGACAAGGATCATGTC
>CAZNFZ010000180.1:0-6175 GCA_964572665.1 uncultured Methanosarcinales archaeon | reverse complement strand
GCCGGATATTTTCCTGATTTCTTTCACGACGTGTTTCTGGTCTGCCAATTTGCGCGCGCACTGTTCTGTTATCATCCAGTGCTCTCCATCGACATCAGCTTCAATGTAAGTTAGTTCAGGATTCACCCAGATGTTTGTTACTCCAAATACTGTCTCTGGTCTGAAAGTGGCGCACGGAATGACGTGCCCGTCTGCCTTGAATTTTATGACTATCATTTCTTGTGGAGTTTCTCCTTCTCCTTCAGAACGCGCGTGGTCGCCGACAGGGGTATTTTCCTTAGGGCACCAGACAACAGGGTGCGCCCCCTGTACAACTAATCCTTTTTTCTTCAGAGTGTTAAACTGCCATTTGATGAACTTGTCATATCTTGGGTTCAAATCGGTGGTGATGAAGCTTCTTCGCCAGTCAATTGAAAGTCCGTATTCGTTCAAGTCTTTCTCTGCTCCTTTTGAGAACGTCTTTATCCAGTGCACTGGGTCTTTGAACGCGGGGATGTCTTCATCTGTGAAACCCATTAATTTGAGCGTGCTTATTTGTTTCTCTTCACCATCTGCCACTCTTTTCGCTGCCGTGTCTATCGGCGCTCCAGTTGCGTGGAAAGCAAATGGAAACAGAACGTTATACCCTCTCATTCTTTTGAATCGTGCAAACGCTTCAACTCTCATGTAAGTGTAAGTGTGCCCGATGTGCAGTAATCCATTCACATATGGATATGGTGTTGTCAGGAAGAACTTCTGTTTGTTCGTATCAACATCTGCTTCAAACACGTGCCGGCTTTTCCATTGTCTTTGCCATTTGCGTGCTAGTTTGTGAAAGTCGAGTGTCATATTGCTTCCTGCAGGAAACGTTTTTAAAAAGGTTATGGTTGAATGAGTGTATGATTGTAGTGTACATCATACTTGGTTATCTGTTCGTGATGTTCGTACTAACTCGCTTGTTCGTACCATATCTGGGTTTTTGGCGTGAGCCTATTCCTAAAACTCTGCCATTAGGACTTTTGAATGTCATCCGCAATTTGAAATCCAAGAATCGTTCTCAAGAGAGGTTTGCTCAGGCAGCGTATGCATTTTTGGCAAAGAAATATTTTGGCAGCCATATTTTGACTGTTGTTCGTCTTGACTTGGTGCTTTCGCGTAATCTTGTGCATATGTGGGCGCGTTCTGGTTATCTTCCGTGTAATCAGCAAAACTGGCTGTTATACATTATGCTGGTCAGGAGCGGGCTTTTTGTTCCTGAAGACGTTCATTTCCGCATTACCATCACCAAGGTTGGCTTTATCCATCAATATATGCAAGTCATGCTAAACAAGAATTGGGTGTCTGTTGATACGTGGGGTTCTAAGTATGGCGTTCCCTTTGGGAAGCATTCTGGTCTGTAAGTGCAAAAGTTATATATACCCTATATCAGGAAAAAATCTCAATGCGGAGGTCGCCAAGCGGCAAAGGCAACAGGCTGCAACCCTGTCATTCGGGGGTTCGAGTCCCTCTCTCCGCTTTTTTTTGGGCTCAATCTGTGAAAACCCTTTTAAATGGCGTTCTATTTATCATTCTAAAACATTAAGGAGGATGAAGTATGGCAGGAATGAAATTTTTTAACGAGCACCCAGACTGGGCTCCAGCAATTCTGAGAATTGGTTTTGGTATTGCCTTTATTGTGGCAGCTTTAGACAAGATTATGGGTTTAGAGATGGCCAAAGGCATGTTCGCCCAATTATTTGGTGGCGCAGGTCCAGCACTATTGTACCTCGCAATCGCAATTGAACTTCTAGGCGGTCTTGCTTTGTTGTTCAACTGGCACGCATCTTGTGCAGCACTGATATTGGCAGTTTTCATGATCGTCGCGTTTGTCAAGACGTTTAATCTTGGCGCAACAACGAGCATGGTTGGCACTTTACGTGAAATCATGGTGATGAACACTGGCGGCAGTAACACTGCAGTGAACTTCGCCTATTTCATTGGATTGCTCAGCCTAGCATTTAGTGGCTGCAAGCAGTGCGTGACGAAGAAGAAGCGATAATACATTTTTTTATTTCTTTTTTTTTAGTTACATTTTTAAACCGTCCTCGTCGATTTCCTGTACATGAAGCTCTTAATTCATAAGGAAAAGCGTGAAGTGGTGGATGGCCGCGAATTTGTTGTTGCCAAGGCCAAGCAATATTTCATTACTGACCTTTCAAAAGACGTTCAAACCCTTTACGGAACGGTTTCTCAAAAAGATTTATCCATGCCTTCCGGCTCTGTGATAAAAACAGACATGGGCAAGGAGTTTGTCATCCTGGATGCTTCTTTTATTGACATTTTCAAGCGTCTTAAAAAGCTGCCTCAAACTATTCCATTGAAAGACATCGGCGTCATAATCGCAGAAACCGGTATTAACAAAGACTCGATTGTAGTTGACGGTGGAATTGGCAGCGGCGCATTAACAGGTGCTTTAGCTCACATTGCAAAGCACGTTATCAGTTATGAAATCCGTGATGACTGCATTCAGACTGCAGAGGAAAATCTCAAACAGCTCGGCTTAACCAACATTACAATCAAAAAGAAAAGTTTGTACGATGGTATTGATGAAAAAGAAGTTGATATTCTTACAATTGATGTTCCAGAACCTTGGCACGTTATCAAGCACGCTGCAAAGGCGCTGAAGATTGGCGGTTTCATGGTGAATTACTCACCAAATACTACGCAAGTCCAGGAGTTTGTGAATGAAATGCAAAATCACGACTGTTTCATACATTTGAAGACAATAGAAATCATTGAGCGCTTATGGAAAGTCAGAGGCAGAATTGTGCATCCGAAAGGAACTGACATTGGCCATTCTGGCTTCATAACATTTGCTAGAAAAATCAAATAGAAAATTTCTTCTTTATTCTTTTCTCAAACAAGCTTCGCGCAGGGAATCCAATGCTCGCGACGTACGTGTTGAACTTTTTTTGCGAAATTCCTTTTTTCATCGCGTCTGCCTGCATTTTTCTCAAGCGTTGTCCGAACACGCTGTAGCATGGTGCGTAACCAGGATTTTCTTGGAAGTGGAATGTTTGGTCAAAGATTAATTTCTTGCTCAATCCTGTTTTTTTGTGCGCCCACTCGATAAATTGCGGGAAAGTTTGTTTCTCAAGATTTAACCTGACATCGCTGATTGCTCTCAAAAACCTGACCATTCTCCATTGCATGACTACGAAGAATATTCCCTCTACAAATTCTTCGAAAGGAACGTATTTCTCAATCTCTTTTATCACTGCTTTTTCAATAGAATTGTGTGCTCCTTTGTGCAAAATTCTGTCAAATGTTCGAACTGATTCTAATTCTCTGAAGAATGATATTCCTTCTGTTATTGGAGTGTCTAAGCTTGTGCCCAATATTTCAACCAGTCGTGGCTTGCCTACAACGCCTGCATAGCTGTTCAAAAAGTTCACACAATGTCCGTATTCTTCGTGTATGGTTGTCTGTGCGACATCCGGCAGTGAGGTGCTTGGGCTTGCTTTTGGGTCTGCTGTTGCAAAAAATAGGCAGAATGGCTTCGTCAGGCTGTTGAACGTCTGCATTGCAGCTGTCGGCAAAAAAGGCACCAGATATTCTGGAGTTTCTATTACGCGTACATCATACTTGGGAGTTATCTCCACCCATTCTTTGTTTGCGAGCTGTTGCAATGTTTTTCTCAATCCTGCAATAACTTTCAAAAGTTTTTTCGCAGGGACTTTTTGGTGTTTGTCAAGCGCTTTGTCAATGCTCTCAACATTTGGCTTGCAGTGGTATCGTTTTGCAAGTTTTCTCATTATTTTTTGGAAGTCAAGTAGTTCCTTGTCAATCCAGGATTCTGCTAGTTGTTCTATTTCTTCTGGAGTTTCAATATAATCATATAAGTCTTTGAGAATTGCTCTATAGTAGCTCTTTCTTCCAAGTCCTACTGATTTCTTTTTAAGAATAGGATATGTTTCGGTAAAGTCATTTTTCTTCAGGGTTATGGTTGCAACATGATGCTTCCAGACATCCAGCCTGTTCTGCACTGCGGTTAGCGCTTCTTTTGTGTCTTTTTTCTTGCATTTCTTTTTTACTGTCTCGATTATTGTTCTTGCCCCATCGCATTCTTGTGCAGTAAATATTTGCAGTTCAATCGGCCATTTTTTCTCCCATAAATCTTCCTGTACTCCTAAGAAGTTCAAGCTTTGTTCTGCTAATGACAATAAGTGCTTCTCATTGATGCCTTCTACAATTAAATGGGTGAAGAATACGCTGAGTAATGCTCCGGGAGGGTCTTGTGGCTCTTCTATTAGCAAGTCTCTTCTCATAGTTGCAAGGAATTTCTTCTCAACCGGGTCTGCTTTCTTGTGTAATTTTCCTATGCGGTCCAATGCGTGCTTGACATTTATGTGAGAAGGAATCCATAGCTGTCCTGCGTACTGCTTTAAGCCAGATCCAAATGCGCCTTCTGGGCTGATTTCTTTCCAGAGCGCGAAAACCTCTTTTTCCATTGTATCTTTCACCTATGATTGAAAAAGAGACCAGCTGAAACTTGTTTCGGCGCTGCCTCTTTTTTCACTCATTGTTGCTTCTTCCCGTAGCTTTTTATAAAAATGTTTGCTTAAGTGTAATATAACTTGCCGGCTTCTCTTTGTTCTTTATCCAGTCTGCTGTCTGGTTTGTTGATTCGCGGTCTGTTGCTCTCTTTATCGCGCCGCATAGTGATTTTCAAGTCTGACAAAAACTCATTCATTCCCTGTTCCATTGAGAACGGTCCTTTCACAATACCGTCATGTGCCGGCTTGCCTCCAAATACTATAAGTTTGTCTGCAAGATAGTCGATGAACAGTAAGTCGTGGTCTACAATGAGCACGCTTACCCCTCGTTGTTCTGCAACGTCTCGGATGACTTTGCTGAATGCCAGTCTTTGTTCAATGTCCAGATACGCGCTTGGTTCGTCAAGAAGGTACAAGTCTGCTGGCTGTGAAAGGCAATGTGCAATGGCAACTCTTTGTAATTCTCCTCCTGACAAAGTATTTAACGGTTTCAGCAATAATGTATCAATTTCCAGTGGCTTAATCAGCTGGGTTTTGTACTTAGATGCTGCATCTTTGAGCAGTGTAATGACGAGCACGTCGCTCGTTCCTTCTAGGTATTGCGGTTTGTATGCAACTTTAATTTTCGTATCAACATCTCCTGAATCCGGCTTTATTACGCCGGCCAGAATCTTAACAAATGTCGTTTTTCCAATGCCGTTTTCTCCAAGAATGCCGATAATTTGGTTTCTGCCAATTGTGCCTTCGTGTGCGTGCAAGTGGAAGTTTTCTAATTTTTTGTCAATCGCTCCCCATGATGTCATCGCGACTTTGCTGATGGCTTTTGGTGGAGGTCTTGAAAGGAATTTAATCTCGTGGTCTCGGAATCTCATATTCTCATCGCGAATAAATCCTTCAAGGTAGATGTTCATGCCTGTGCGTGTCGGCTTCGGTAAGCTGACAATTCCGTATGCGCCTTCTTTTCCGTACATGATGTGTAGTAAGTCAGTCATGTAATCGAGAATAATCAGGTCGTGCTCTACTACAAGCACTGCAGTTTGCTCGTTTGCAAGCGATTTAATGAATTTTGAAACGCTGATTCGCTGCTTGATGTCCAGATATGAGCTTGGTTCGTCAAATATGTACAAGTTTGCCTGCCGTAAAACAGTGGCCGCTATAGCTATTCTTTGTAATTCTCCACCTGACACTTGTGAGACATCTCTGTCAAGAACGTCTCTTAATTGTAATGCATCTACAACTTCGTCAAACTTTTTTCTTTCATCAACTTTCTTCAGCAGTTCGCCAACTTTTCCTTTCTGTGTTTGCGCAATGAACTCGACATGCTGTGGTTTGTACGCAACTTTTATTTTTCCATCTCTTACCGCTTCAAAGTACGTTTGTGCTTCTTTGCCTTTGAAGAACTTGAGGAGTTCTCCCCACTCAGCTTCCGTTTCTCCGCCCAAGTTTGGCTTTAAAACTCCTGCTAAAATCTTGATCGCAGTTGATTTTCCAATTCCGTTCCTGCCAACTATACCGACAACTTGTCCAAACAATGGCATTGGCAAAGAATACAAATGGAATCCATTTCTTCCGTACCTGTGAATAGGGTTCTCGAGCTGTTCTGGTAGATTGATGATGTCAATCGCGCCAAACGGGCATCTGTTCGGGCATATTCCGCAGCC
>CAZNFZ010000179.1:0-2560 GCA_964572665.1 uncultured Methanosarcinales archaeon | reverse complement strand
ACCTTCTTGTGAATATCAATAATAATTCCAGTACGCACTGGCGGCGCTTCTATCTTTGGCTCTTCCTTTCGGGAAAAGGGAGCTATGCGTAGTAATGCAGTCAAGTCCAACATTTTAGCTTACCTTAGAAACTTTGCTCTTTACTTCTGGAATTATGAATCCTGATTCCATCGGTGAAGCCGTTACGTTTCCTATCTCATATCTCATTGGGCGCACGTATGCTTCCTGAATTAATTCCAACGGCGTTTTTCCACGCTGATACTGGCTGATGCCTAACCGCGCAATCAAACTAATATCCTTCATCTGCGGCCTAACACCAGGACTGCCAAAAAACTGAGATAGCTTCCATAAACACTCTGGTTCTTCTCCGCGCATCACTATGTACAGTTCATTCGGCAACTCTCCACGCATAATCTTATCTGAAGGAACACAGTTGTTATACTCTTTCACGTGGTCTTTCAAAGCGTCCAGAAAACGTGTTGAATCGGACACTTTGTGAAGCTCGACAACAGCTACCGAAAACGAATAATTAGCATTCTGAGCTATTCGACTGCGGTAGCTAACTTCCTCCTTGAACGGTTCGGGCAAGTTCATAAGAAAAAAAAATTAAAGCATTTCAATGCCTAAATCAGCATTGAGGCGTTGTGATTGTGCGCTTGGCTTTCGAGGGTCGCTCTTGCCCAGAATCCACGGTGAAGAGACGCCAGTGATGATAGTCATAACCATCAATTTACCTCTCATTTCCTCTGAAACTCTTGCGCCCCAGATGACGTTTGCGTCCTCATCCATGCTTTCTGTGACTAACTCACCAACTCTGTTGATTTCGTCCAAAGTCATGTCGGGTCCGCCCCAGACGTGAATAAGTGCGCCGGTTGCTCCCTTGTAGGAAATGTCCAACAATGGATTTGCCAATGCGCCCTTGCAGGCTTCTTCAACACGGTTATTAGTATCTGAACTTCCAACACCGATAGCTGCAACTCCGCCCGCAGTCATAATTGCCTTAACGTCAGCGTAGTCTAGGTTGACCAATGAAGGAACTGCGATTGTTTCAACAATACCCTTAATCATGGTTGACACTAGCTCGTTCGCGACTGCGAAAGCTTGCTGGATTGGCAAGTTGCCTGCAATCTGCACTAAGCGGTTGTTGTCAATGACGACGACAGTGTCAGAAACCTGCCTTAACTGCTGGAGTCCAAACTCTGCCTTGTCGATACGTGCACGCTCAATGCTAAATGGCATTGTAACAGTACCAATAACTATTGCGCCCATTTCCTTTGCAACGCTTGCAACGACTGGAGCTGCACCAGTACCTGTTCCGCCGCCCATACCAGCGCAAACGAAAACCATATCGCTGCCTCTGAGAGCTTCCTTAATCTGCATCAATGATTCCTGAGCTGCTTCCGCGCCTTTCTGCGGGAAACCGCCACAGCCAAGACCTCTTGTCAAGTCCTTGCCGATCATAAACTTCTTGTCACCTTCAGAAATATCAACGTGCTGCTTGTCGGTATTCACGACAATAATTTCTGCACCCTTAATTCCTTTCTTATACAACCAGCTAACCATGTTGTTGCCGGCTCCGCCAACACCAATCACCTTAATATTTGCCTGACCGAAATCGTAATTCTCCTGCTTCGGTTGTTCATTTGCCAATGCGCTTTTCACGAGGAAATCCATGTTTTCTGCCTCCATACTTTGTTTTGAAAAGGATTTATGTGAGAAGGCCCTCGAAAACTTTGTTTTCGGGGACCGTTCAAAAACGGCACTCTCGCTATTTTTGAGGAAAAGAAAGGCTCTCCAGCTCTTTGTGGGTTTGGGGGGTGGTTTATGGGAAAGAAACAGTGGAGAGCCCTATGATTAGGAATACTCTTACTGCGACACCTCTTTTTCCCTCTCTGCCTGCATCAACCGGACTTTTGGCCCGGTATCACGATATATGACAACTGGTTCACCAAGATTACCAATTGTCACACTTTTGTATACTAGCATAGGGTTACTTGTATTTAAAGATTTCTGTTTTGAAGTGATTTATCGTCGATAAAGGTTATAAAGAAAATAGGTTCCGTACAACAGGAGAGTAAAGCACAACCTTTATAAACTGGATGAGATTAAACTACACTGGGAGTGGTATTACAACATGGTAATCTTATTTGACAGATTCAACCTGCCGGAAGACATCTACGAAGTAATCTTTTCTACAAACCAGCAAAAGATCGTCGCTAAAGAACTCATCAAGTTCATGGTAAACCGCAAAGGCGAGATTTCCAAGACAGACATGAGCCTATTTGCAACACAATTACACGAAGGAAAATATGAATGCATTCTCGACGAGCCTCCCTACAAAGGGAAGAAAGTGAAATTATCATACAATAAAAGACAATTCTACGACAGAATCCTTACGCCAATGAAAGCAATGGGATTAATTGATTACGATTTGTACAAGAAAACATACCGCGTATCGTCTAAATTCACTGCTGATTTAGTGAAGATTGGCAGCATGTGGAAACAAGAATTGCAAAAACACGGCGTCAATACTCAATAATCCTTTTCTTCAACTAAAATA
>CAZNFZ010000178.1:0-2186 GCA_964572665.1 uncultured Methanosarcinales archaeon | reverse complement strand
GGGCGAATTTCGGCTTGCTCAAACAATGTTTCAATGCGTTTAGACGCAATTACCTGTCTGCCAGCCGGCTGCTTCACACCACTACTCCAGTCGATAAAACTATTTAAACATTTGGGTTAGGTTTATTGCTATGCAATGGCTAAAGAACCTGTTCAGAGAGAAGAAAACGTTCGAACAGCTTAAACCATGGCTTGATGAGCAGCTTGTCGGGCAAAACAAGGACAAACAGCAGGCAATTGCAACAGCAGAACACGAATTTCCTGAAATGTTAGTTGATGCAAAAAGAGCAGTTGTTGCCTTGGAGCAGGCAGAGCTTCGCAACCCAAACATACCAGAACGCGCCAAGCACTTCATGCAGGGTAACAGAGAACAGTTCCTGAAGCTCACTAACCGGTTCATTGAAAACTTATTCGTGCCGAAAGAATCGGCAGATTTCAGCCAAATTGATGTTTTATTCTACCAATATGCGCAGAACACTGCACGGCCAGGCGCAATATTATCAGAATTTATCGGAGATGAAGTAAGCGGAATCAGAAAAGCGATTGCAAGCATAGAAAAACAAATTCAAGACATTAGGAAAGCACAGGTGCAGATAGACGCGTTCCAGAAAATACAGGACATTCTTGCGCGCATTGAAAACGTGAAAAAAGAACGTGAATCACTTGAGAAACAACGCGTTGATTTTGAACAACAGCTCCAGCAGCTGCGCGTAGTTTATGGAAACCTCAGGAAAGAAAAAGAAGACTTCATCAACAAGCCAGAGTACCTTAAAGTAAAAGAAGACCTTGTAAGCGCGGCAAAAGAACGGCAGGAAGCAGAACAAGCCATTACAACACTGTTTCTGCCTTTGTCAGATGCAATCAAAAAATATGCACACGATGCCAAGCACGAAAAAATTGCATCTTATGCAGACAACCCGCTTGAAACATTAATGAAAGACTATTCATTCAGCATTGTGAAGCACGTTCAAGCAATTAGGGAAGCCATCACCAGCGGAAAACTTGGATTAAAACCGGAAAAAACGCAAAAAGCACTTGAATCATTAATTCATTTAACAAAAGAAGAGCTCGGCCCCATGCTGCACAGATATGCACGCGCAAAGAAAAACGAGACAGATGTACACCACGACGTTGCCCAAAGACCAATCATACAAGAATACGAACAATACGCTGTTTCATTAAAAGAAAAGACAGCTGAAATACAACAACTCGAAACAACAATCACAAAACTTACCCTGCCTACAGACGAACAGCTTAAAGAAGAACTCAAACAAGAACTCGAAAAACACAGAGTAATATTAATTTAACAGATTCTCATTCAATGCAGCAAGGCCAGGCAGTTTCTTTCCTTCCAAAAATTCCAGTGATGCACCGCCGCCTGTGCTGACAAAAGTGAATTTATTTGACAGCTTAGCTTTCTCAATCGCGGCAACAGAATCACCACCACCTATAATTGTAACACCTCTGCATTTGGCCATTGCTTTTGCAATAGATATTGTTCCTTTGGCAAATACCTTGCTCTCAAACATGCCCATCGGGCCGTTCCAAAACACAGTTTTTGCCTCACTGATAATTTCAGCATAAATCAACTGCGTTTCAGGACCGATGTCCAAGCCAGCACAAGATTTCGGCATTTTGCGATCCGAAACCGTTTTTTGTGAATCCAAAACAACATCAATCGGCAACACAATTTTCTTTTTGCCTTTTTTTAACAAAGACTTTGCCAGAGCAACTTTATTCGGCTCGTACTTGCTTTTGCCAATTTCGCAGCCTAACGCTTTGTAAAATGTAAACATCATCGCTCCTCCAATAAGGATTAAGTCGACCTTTTTCAGCAGACTTTCTATCACACCAATCTTGTCGCTAACCTTCGCGCCGCCCATAATCGCAATAAATGGCCTTTTTGGCTTTTTGAGCAATACTGAAAGCATTTTGACCTCATTTTCCAAAGACAACCCCGCGTAAGATGGAAGAAATTCAGTTATTGCACTTACGCTGGCGTGTGCTCGATGAGAGACAGAGAACGCGTCATTGACGTACAAGTCTGCAATCGCTGCCAGCTTCTGGGCAAAACCTTTGTCGTTTGCTTCCTCCTCAGGATAAAAACGCAAATTTTCCAAAAGCAACACATCTCCTTCATGCATTCCGCGCACGCTTTCTTCAACATCACTGCCAATGCAGTCAGGC
>CAZNFZ010000177.1:0-2186 GCA_964572665.1 uncultured Methanosarcinales archaeon | reverse complement strand
GGGCGAATTTCGGCTTGCTCAAACAATGTTTCAATGCGTTTAGACGCAATTACCTGTCTGCCAGCCGGCTGCTTCACACCACTACTCCAGTCGATAAAACTATTTAAACATTTGGGTTAGGTTTATTGCTATGCAATGGCTCAAAAACCTGTTCAGAGAGAAGAAAACGTTCGAACAGCTTAAACCATGGCTTGATGAGCAGCTTGTCGGGCAAAACAAGGACAAACAACAGGCAATTGCAACAGCAGAACACGAATTTCCTGAAATGTTAGTTGCTGCAAAAAGAGCAGTTGTTGCCTTGGAGCAGGCAGAGCTTCGCAACCCAAACATACCAGAACGAGCCAAACACTTCATGCAGGGCAACAGAGAACAGTTCCTGAAGCTCACTAACCGGTTCATTGAAAACTTATTCGTGCCGAAAGAATCGGCAGATTTCAGCCAGATCGATGTTTTATTCTACCAATATGCGCAGAACACTGCACGGCCAGGTGCAATATTATCAGAATTTATCGGAGATGAAGTAGGTGGAGTTAGAAAATCAATTTCAGATATAGAAAAAAGAATTCAAGACATTAAGAAAGCACAAGTGAAGATAGAAGCATTCCAAAAGATACAGGATATTCTCGCACGCATTGAAAACGTAAAAAAAGAACGTGAATCACTTGAGAAACAACGCGTTGATTTTGAACAACAGCTCCAGCAGCTACGCGTAGTTTATGGAAACCTCAGGAAAGAAAAAGAAGACTTCATCAACAAGCCAGAGTACCTTAAAGTAAAAGAAGACCTTGTAAGCGCGGCAAAAGAACGGCAGGAAGCAGAACACGCCATTACAACACTGTTTCTGCCTTTGTCAGATGCAATCAAAAAATATGCACACGATGCCAAACACGAAAAAATTGCATCTTATGCAGACAATCCGCTTGAAACATTAATGAAAGACTATTCATTCAGCATCGTGAAGCACGTTCAAGCAATCAGGGAAGCCATCACTAGTGGAAAAATTTCGTTAAAGCCGGAAAAAACGCAAAAAGCACTTGAATCATTAATTCATTTAACCAAAGAAGAGCTTGGCCCAATGCTGCACAGATACGCACGCGCAAAGAAAAACGAGACAGATGTACACCACGATGTTGCCCAAAGACCAGTCATACAAGAATACGAACAATACGCCGTTTCACTAAAAGAAAAAACGGCTGAAATACAACAACTGGAAACAACAATAACAAAACTTACCCTGCCGACAGACGAACAACTTAAAGAAGAGCTCAAACAAGAACTTGAAAAACACAAAATGATCCTAATTTAACATATTATCTTCTAATGCAACAAGGCCGGGCAGCTTCTTTCCTTCCAAAAACTCCAATGAGGCACCGCCGCCAGTGCTAACGAAAGTGAACTTGTTTGATAGTTTGGCTTTTTCAATCGCGGCAACAGAATCACCACCACCGATGACTGTAACACCTTTGCACTTAGCCATCGCTTTTGCAATTGATATTGTTCCGATATCAAAAGGTTTTTTCTCAAACAATCCCATTGGACCGTTCCAAAAAACAGTTTTTGCCTCACTGATAATTTCAGAATAAATCAACTGCGTTTCAGGACCGATGTCCAGCCCAGAAGCAGATTTCGGCATTTTACGAGCCGAAACTATTTTTTGTGAATCCAAAACAACATCAATCGGCAGAACAATTTTCTTTTTACTTTTTTTCAACAAAGACTTTGCCAGAGCAACTTTGTTGGGCTCGTACTTGCTTTTGCCAATTTCGCAGCCTAACGCTTTGTAAAATGTAAACATCATCGCTCCTCCAATAAGGATTAAGTCGACTTTTTTCAGCAGACTTTCTATTACACCAATCTTGTCGCTAACCTTCGCGCCGCCCATAATCGCGATAAACGGCTTTTTTGGATTTTTGAGCAATACTGAAAGCATTTTGACCTCATTTTCCAAAGACAACCCCGCGTACGACGGAAGAAATTTAGTGATTGCACTTACACTGGCGTGTGCTCGATGAGAGACAGAGAACGCGTCATTAACGTACATATCCGCAATCGCTGCCAGCTTCTGGGCAAAACCTTTGTCGTTTGCTTCCTCCTCAGGATAAAAACGCAAATTTTCCAAAAGCAACACATCTCCTTCATGCATTCCGCGCACGCTTTCTTCAACATCACTGCCAATGCAGTCAGGC
>CAZNFZ010000176.1:0-3616 GCA_964572665.1 uncultured Methanosarcinales archaeon | reverse complement strand
AGACTTTTCACACGCTTGCGCATTTGCTGATGTATTCTTATGGCATTACAATAAAGCTGCCGTTTATGACCATGACGCATACATGGAATCTTGCAGCGTTCATCATCAATTTGCTAATCGCAACTGGCTTGTTTTACTGGGTGTCGCAGTTAAAGAAATAACTAATCGTCCCAGGGTTTCGGTCCTGTAGATTCAAAGCCTGGTGTTGGTAGTGTTTGCACAATTGTATTAGGTTTTTGTGCCAATATTCTTACTACTTTTTGTATTCCTGATTCATCCTTTAATGGTTCTTCAGTTTCCTCATAATGTCGTATCTTCCAACTCTGGAATTCTTCATACATTTCGTCATGTGCGTATCGCTTAAGCCTTGAACTTTCTCCCATCCATGCGGATATTGCCACCCAGCCTTCTGGTTTTGTATTCTCTTTCATGTAATTTAGAACAAACTTTCCATCCTCTGGTGTTAAACAGTTAATTACGTAGCTGGAAAGTGTCGCGTCAAACTTGCTCAATCGTGATGCGAATTTTGGGTCTGTTATGTCGGCAACTCTGAAGTCAATGGTGACATTGTGTTTTTCTGCATTTTTCTTTGCGGCCATGATTCCTTCAATTGAAAAGTCAACTGCTATTACCTCTAGGCCTTTTTGTGCAAGATAGATTGCATTGCGTCCTGTTCCGCATCCCAGGTCTAAAACTGTTCCTTTTTGTATCGCTGCTGCTATTCTTTCCGCTGTTGCCGAGGAGTCTTTGCCCCAAAAAGAGCCATTTTCTTTGTATAAGTTTTCATAGAATTTTCTTGTATCTTTATATTTGTCCATAACACCACCCATAACTAGAAAATACACATTGCAGTATATAAATATTGCTCTTAGAAATCAATCAAGCCATTCTTTATTTTTAATTTTCTCTGGCAAGTACTTGTCAGAAATAAAGCTGATGCCTCTGCTGCTGAGTGCCTGGATTTCCAGTTTTGCTTTGAGGGTTTTCATCATTTTGAATTGTCGTTGCCAGGCTTTATGATCTTTGAACCATTCGTAGTTTTGCAATTGTTCCAATCGAGTCATGTCAACTTCCTTGAATGCAATCAGGTTTTTCTTCAGCCCGTACTTTTCTATGTCATCAACAGTGATTCCCAGGTATTTGGCATTTTGCAGGGTCATGCTATCAGACATGTGGGCGAGGTTGATTGAGCCATATTTGAGGACAGAATAAATGTAATATCCGTATGGGTCTCCGTCGCATAAAACGTAAATGGGCAAATTATGTTCTTGTGACAATCTCTGTAGTAATCTTCTGATTCCTCTGGTTGTCTGTCCTTGGGAGCTCATAATTATGCAGTTTTGTTTGTCCCAGAACTTGTCTTCGTGTAAACGCTCCCAGACAGCTGCTTTTTCCATGTAAATAACGTAGTTTGCCTTGACTTTTTTGAATTTGATCTCCTCAACGTTGGATGGAATACTCCATCCGCCTGATCCCATTCTGCTCCAGTCAATTTCGTCTCCTTTGTCTTCAATGACGACGTGTCCTGCAACTGATCCCATCTTGTTTGCATTGATGTTGAGTTGTTCTCTGCTTAGTCCAGTTAATACTTCTAAATCTTCAATTGCATCGTCGCTTTCTGTCTGCTCGTCAACAATGTTGATTTTAGTATTTGGAATCGTTCTCTTAATCATGTAGAATACGTCTCTGAGTGAGGTGTGTTTTCCAACTTCAAGCAATTCCTTGCTTGCTGCTGCCACTTCGAGTGTTTGCAAAAACTTCTTTGAGTGTGCAACATTGAAGAAATTTCTCTCTGATTTTTTGTTTCCTAGCTGCAGTGTCTGTGATTTCTTGTCATAGTTGACGTTGCTTAAAGCTCTGATAGGAACATTCATGATTGGCGGCTTGTTTGACAGCACTTCTTTTGCCAAATCTTTTCCAAGATCCTCGATTACGTCTTTTGGTTTTTTACTCATCTTCAAATCCTGACAATCTGACTTGTCCTTCTTTTTCTTTTGTCTCTTTTGGTTCTACTTTGTGTGCTTCCTTGTGTGCTGCAATATATTCTTTGTTCTTTGAAAGCATTTTGTGCATGCTTTCCACAAGTTTTTCTTTGCTCAGGCCGCTTAATCGTGATAATGCATCAGCGACTTCTGGAATGTAATTCTCGAATATGCTGACTCTTTCCTGTTGGTCTGCGACTCTTCTTTTCTTGTTGACATAACTGCCTAATCTTCTGCCTGCTTCCTGCAGGGCCAGCTTCATTTCCTTGATTATTTCAGGATAATGCGCAATTGCTTCTTTTGCTTCTGATGTGAATGACGGCCAGACTGAAACAAGTGAAACAACTAATGTCAATGGTCCGACGGGCAGTGCTCCTTGGCTTTGGCTGAGCCCATATGGCCTCCAGTTTGTCTGGATTACTGATTTGTTGCTTGCGCACGCTCCTTGTTGGTACAATAATGGGACCCTGTTTGCAAATCTTAGTAATCTGATGGGCTGATCTCCTGGCTGTGAGCCTCCATATGCGAGTGCAATTTCTATGACAAAAGGAATTCCTTTGTAAACATCCGGTGACCTTGATACTGCGGTGTAAAATTCTGCTGAAACTTCTTTTCTCAGCCCTTTCTCTAGCAAATCTTCCCCTATTGGCACAATGCAGTCCGTGCTTGGCGAGATGATTTTGGTGTTTTTGATGCCTTCAACAAGTTTTTCGACGTGCGGCAGCTGCAACTCTCCTGGCTTCATATTGGTAAACAGTCCTGCCTTGTCGCAAATCTCTTTGGCGGTCTGCGGTCCAACTCTGGAGAATTCCTGTGTCAAGAAACTCTGTAATGTCCTGCACTCAGTGTTCTTGAGCATCTTCAGCATAATGCCTAATTCAACTCCATAAGGATGCGGCTTAATCTCTGTTGGCTCTTTTGGCAGTTTGTCGGCTACACGCGGGAAAACAAGCTGTTCTGCTTTCGGATTCGTGTAAACAAAAGTTGCGTGTGGGTTCGCAATCGCAGTTTGTTTCAAATAAGAATCGACTGACTGGTCTCCTTTTTGGTATGCTGCGTCAATGTCAAGTTCTATCTTGACGCCGTGTTCTTTTTTCCAGTTTATTTCTTCATCTTTGAGTATCTCTGGCTCGTTCTTCTGTGTGTCAATATGCAGTTCATAATAATGTGCCGGCTCTCTCGGGTCTATTCTGCTCCAGATTTTCGCCGGCCTTCCGGTTGTTAATTGCGCATACAAAACAGCGGCAGAAATTCCAATTCCCTGCTGGCCTCTTGCTTGTTTCATGGTGTGGAATTTGCTTCCATACAGTAATTTTGCAAAGATGTTCGGGATTTGTTTCTTGACAATTCCTGGTCCGTTGTCCTCGACAGTTATTCTGTATCTGTCATTTCCCATTTCAACTATTTGGACGTTAATCTCTGGGAGAAATTTAGCTTCTTCACAAGCGTCTAAAGAGTTGTCTACTGCTTCTTTTACAACAGTTAGTAAAGCTTTTCTCTTGTTGTCAAATCCGAGAAGATGCCTGTTTCTTTCAAAGAATTCTGCGACAGAAATGTCTTTCTGTTTTTTCGCCAGTTCTTCTGCTACTGGTTTGGCCATATTATTTCTCTGTGTCTCCGGTCTCTTCTTACTT
>CAZNFZ010000175.1:0-3248 GCA_964572665.1 uncultured Methanosarcinales archaeon | reverse complement strand
GGCTGCATCCCCAACTGATAGTTGTAGTTGGAATCGGCGGCAGTAACCTTGGCACGATGGCAGTGCAGGAAGCACTCCTTGGCAAGAATTGGAATCTGCACCACACTCCGCGCATACTTTATGCAGATACGGTTGACCCTGATTCATTACAAGTTATCATTGAAGAAATGCAGAACGTATTACGGCAAGGACAACAACTATTGCTCAATGTCATAACCAAAAGCGGCAGCACAACAGAAACAATTGCTAATTTTGAAATATTGCTCAATGTTTTAAAGAAACACAGAAAAGACGCAGAAAAATATGTAGTTGTGACAACTGAAAAAAACAGCAAATTATGGAACGTGGCAGTCAAGAACAATTTCTCAGCATTGGAAATACCACAAAATGTCGGCGGAAGATACAGCGTGTTTTCCCCCGTAGGACTGTTTCCATTAGGCCTGCTTGGCATAAACCTGAAAGAGCTATTTGATGGAGCAACGTGGATGCGAGGAAAATGCCTTGCAGATTCCAACAAAAACCCTGCAGCAATCGGAGCAAGCTTATTGTTCAACCACAGCAAAACGAGAAATATCTATGACACTTGGCTGTTCGCAACAGACTTTGAAAGCCTTGGAAAATGGCACAGGCAATTGCTTGCAGAAAGCTGCGGCAAAGACGGCAAAGGACTAACGCCAACAGTAAGCATCGGCAGCACAGACCTGCACAGCATGGCACAACTAGATTTAGCAGGACCGCAGGACAAATTTACCAATTTTGTATTCACACATTTTGACAACACGTTAAAAGTACCAGATTATCCAGAGTACAATCACTTAGTGCCAGATTTGCAGAAGAAAGAGCTAAATCACATCATGCACGCAATCAAGCACGGAACCATGGTAGCGTACAAAAAAGGAAAAAGACCATACACTGAAACACGATTAGATGGCAAAAATGCAGCAGCAATAGGTGCGTTCATGCAATTAAAAATGATGGAAACAATTTTGCTAGCAAAACTTCTTGATGTTAATGCGTTTGACCAGCCAGCGGTAGAAAAGTACAAAAAAGAAACACGGCGTGTATTAAGTAAATAATCCTGCAATCCAAGCCCAGAAACTCGCCCACCAGCCCTTCTTTTGAACTTTGGGAATTTTATCCAAAGGCACATATGATCCAAGAGCAACTTTTTTCTGAGTCACATTTTGCACAGTCGTATTCTTTTGAATCGACACTGGAGTTTCAGAGATGTACGTCACGTTCTTGTCTTCATATGTCGCGTTTGCGGTAACATTTCTTGTTCCTCTTGTATCACTCTTTGATTTTGAAACAAAAAATGACGGAACAGAACCAGAATTTGAAGGAACAACATACTCTGACGATTGAATTCCAGACAAATCTTTTTGCGCAAGATACTTTGCAGCAGAATTACGATCCTTCGCGTCCAAACCAGTAATGAGCAACTGCGTTTTTCCACTTCGCTGATATAGTTTAATGTAGCCAACACTGCCGCCCAAGTCTTTATAGCAGGGCTCAGGACTGCCCATCAATTCAAACGCTGCCTTGTTTTCACAAGGACTGCCGATAACAATCGCATCGTGAATGGAAATGTTTGAGATTTCGCTATCCAATGTCGATGTGCCGACTTCAGTTGTCACGTTCTGAAATTTTGCAAGGCTAGTAGAAATAACGGTTGCCGACACCACATCCAAGGCAGGTGCTTCATCACCAATAACATATTTAGCCTGAAATTTTCCACTGTGGACAAAAAACTTCGGCCAATCAGAAATGGTTGAAGCACTAACCAACGGAATAATAAGCAAAAGAACAATCAGCCATTTTTTCATATCCGCACTTTAACCCGACATTTATTTAAACATTACCATTTATTTATGTACTATGAAAAAAGGGCTTCTGCTATTATTTCTCATCGCGTGCACATACGACCCTCACGCAGCAAGATATGTAATAGACGGCGATACATTTGTGTTAAATAACGGGGATACAATAAGGCTTCTGGGCATTGATGCACCAGAAAAAGGCGATGCTCTATACGACCGTGCAGGATACGAACTGCAAAGAAGAATAACTGGCAGGCAACTTATCTTTGAAGGAAACACAGAAGACAAGTACGGAAGAAAACTGCGCGAAGTATTTACAGAAGGAACACACGTCAATGTTGAACTGGTGCGCGAAGGCTGGGCGCGCACATTCATGCTCGAAAACACAAAATACAAACCACTACTTGACAAAGCACAAGAAGAAGCACGCAGAGAAAGAAAAGGAATCTGGAATATCAATGACATCGGCTATCAGCGGCTTAGTGGTCGATGTATGGAATTGGGATGTCCAGTTGGAACAATGGCTGTCGCAAGCAAATATGGAGATGTCTTTTACAATTGCGGGTGCAGTGCAGCGTTGATTATCGTACCTGAAAATTTAGCGTGCTTTAATTCTCTACAAGATGCAATCTCTATCGGATTAAGAGAAACAAGAAAATGCTAGTTCTTTCCTGCAATTCCGGTTAATCTTGTTGTAGGCCTTTCTCCCGATGGAAGCTTGATGTACTGCGGGTATTTCGCGCCAGGTATAGGTGCAGGGGCAAACGAATTTGAAGTCATGCCATCCGGAAGCAGGCAGCACCATTTCTTTGTAGCTTCATCCTGCATACAAGGGAAAGGGCCATCAGAAGAATCAAAACTGCAATTCCACTTGTCTTTGTTAGCAAGCATATATTGCTGGTTTCTTTGCATATTCAATGCATTGTTGAAACCTTTTCCAAACACAATAGGATTATGATATGCGTTTTTGAGACCAGGACCGTAAATCTTGCTTGCATAACCATACGCATTCAAACCTGTGATAGAAGCATCATTAAGCAACACTGCACCAACTGAAATGGCAACAATAGCCAAGATTCCAATAATAACTTGATTTTCCATAGGTCACCTTTTTAGAAACACTTACGAAGATGCTATTTATATGTTTTGTGGATTTAGTGCGGACGGCAGGCAGCATTGAAATGTGGGCTTCGCAATTATATTCAAGGGGTCTCAATCGCCGACCCCTTGAACCCCGCGAGTGATGCGGACGGCAGGATTCGAACCTGCGAAGGCACTAAGCCACTGGCTCCTGAAGCCAGTCCGTTAGACCACTTCGGTACGTCCGCGCAAAAAGAACTCCTCTATGACGCTATATAAACTTTATTCCATTAGTGCTAAATCAGCAATTCTAAAAACGTACTATACAGTCATCGTTCTTAAATATTT
>CAZNFZ010000174.1:0-1524 GCA_964572665.1 uncultured Methanosarcinales archaeon | reverse complement strand
TTATTTAAAAATCTTACTATAGCGAAAAAGATTATATACCCCTGTTGGTCAAGTTTCAATATGAAAGAGGAGTTGGACATTGTTGATGCGCATGATGAAATAGTGGGCAAGGCTGATAGAAAGGAAGCGCACAAGAAGAAGTTGCTGCATCGCAACATATACGTAATGCTTTTTGACCCTGATGGAAGATTGTTCATGCAGAAAAGGGCAGCTTCAAAGGAGTTTTACGCCAATTGTTGGGAAGGCTCTTTGTCAGGCCACGTGCAAAGCGGCGAGACGTACAAGGAAGCTGCTGAGCGTGAATTGTTTGAAGAGTTAGGCGTATGCGTGCCTCCGCCTAAGATAAAAAACATTATTGAATTTGGCTTTCATGATGAGAATGAGCGCGTCTTGATAACATTATTTGCAGTTAAGGATTACAAAGGAAATATTCAATTGGACGATGAGGAAGTTGCCTCTGGAGAGTTTTGGACGATAAAAAAGCTTGAGTCAGAAATGAAAAAGGGAAAAGAACTGATTCATCCTGCATTTAGGAAAGCATGGGAAGAATTGAAAGCGTCAAAAGAAAAATTGCAGGAGTTCATTAAAGTATGAAAGTTGTTGTTATTGGAGGCGGAACTGGCAGTTTTACAGTGCTCAAGGGCCTGAAAAACAAAGTTGATGACCTAAGCGCAATTGTTACTATGTTTGACAACGGCGGCTCTACCGGTCTTTTGCGTGACGAGTTCGGCATCCTGCCTCCAGGCGACGTTAGACGTTGCCTTATCGCGTTAGCTGATGAAAACGACAATATTCTAAGGCAGTTGTTTATGTTCCGCTTCGACGAGCACAGCAGCCTGCAAGGGCATTCATTTGGCAACCTTTTCTTGACAGCACTTACTGAACTGACTGGCAGTGATGCAGACGCTATCAGCCAGGCATCAAAGATTCTGCGCATTAAGGGCCGAGTACTTCCTGTCTCATTCGACAACTGCCATGTTTGTGCAGAGCTTGAAAATAAGCAGGTTATCAAAGGAGAGACAAACATTGACATTCCGCAGCACGATCCAAATTTGCGAATTATGAAAGCGTGGCTCGAGCCGGATGCGAAAGCAAATCCTGAAGCTATACAAGCCATCAAAAATGCTGACTTAGTTATTATCGGTCCAGGCGATTTGTTCTCAAGCATTGTTCCAAACTTATTAGTTAAGGGTATTCCTGAAGCATTGAAAGCAACGAAAGCGAAGAAAGTGTTTGTCTGCAGCCTTATGACGAAGTTCGGTGAGACAACCGGCTACAAAGCGTCTGATTATTTGAAAGAAATTATCAAATTTGGCGGCGCTCCAGACGTCATTTTATGCAACACGTCAAAAGGCGATCCAATTCTATTGAAGAAATATGCCGGCCAAAACCAGTTCCCTGTTCAAATCGATGATAAAGAAATCATAAAGACCGATGTAAAGCTCATCACAGGAGATGTTATGTCAATGCCTGAACTTATCCGTCACGACAGCGAGAAATTAGCAAACGCGCTGATTAAGCTTG
>CAZNFZ010000173.1:0-6170 GCA_964572665.1 uncultured Methanosarcinales archaeon | reverse complement strand
GTCGGACTTATTAGACAATCCAAACTTCTGGGGAGTCGGCTCGCAAAAGATATCGCAAGCAGCCAGCCACCAAGGCAAGCACACCGGATACGGACAAGGCGAAAAGACCAAAATGGCAAACCTGCCAATCAAAAACTTGCTAAGCAGAAAACAACTCTGCTGCACGGCTCCAGAAACAAAAGTTCCTGATGCAGTCAAATTAATGGAAGAAAACGAAGTCTGCAGCATTATTCTTGTTAAGAACAACAAAGCATTCGGCATTTTCACCATGAAAGCCCTGCTGATGGATTACGCGAAATAAAGCGCAATTTTCTTATTTTTTTGTCAATTTTTAAAGTTAGGCACTACCTTTTATTACTTAATTTTAAACATAAGATAAATCTATTATAGATATATCTTCATACTACCATAAACATAACAATTATATATTGGTATACAAAATAGGTATACGTGTTGAGTGAAAGACAACCCCGCAGGAATTTCAAGGAAATTAGGCAAATCATTCTACGCGACCTACTTATCGGGCAAAAAACAGTCAACCAAATCGCGGAATCAACAGGGCTAACCTGGCGCACAGTTGACAACCATCTCATTCATCTGACAGGAAAAGGCCTCATAGAGCCAGTATTCATCAGCGAATACGTCAAAATTTACAGGATCAAAAAGGTGGGAGCATGAGAAAACTGAAAGTGCTCATGTTCGGATGGGAATTCCCGCCATTTAAATCAGGAGGACTCGGCACAGCTTGCTATGGATTAACGAAAGGACTTGCACGCAACGGCTGCCAAGTAACTTTCGTAATGCCCGTCACACCAGAAGGAGCCAAAGCAAAGTTTGTGAAATTAATTGGCGCAGGAAACAATGTCAAAATCAAAAAAGTTGACAGCACGCTCAAAGCATACCAAACATCAGACGGATATGAAGACGGCTACGCTTACCTGCCATCAAGCCTGAAAAAAGTGTACGGCAAGAATCTTTTCTCAGAAGTGCAACGCTATGCAATTCTTGCAAAAAAGATTGCAAAAGATGAAGAACACGACGTAATCCATGCACACGACTGGATGACATACCAAGCCGGCATCAATGCAAAGAAAGCCAGCAAGAAACCGCTTGTTGTACACTTGCATGCAACAGAGTTTGACAGAACAGGAGGCCATCCTGACGCGAGAATCAGCCACATAGAATGGCAAGGACTTTCTGAAGCCAACAGAATCATCGCGAACAGCAACTACACCAAACAAAATATCATCAAGCACTACAAAATAGCAGCAAACAAAATTGACGTGGTGCACTGGGGAATTGATGATGTCGATGTTCCACAATTCGACACGCCGCTCAAGAAAGACCACATAGTGCTCTTCCTAGGACGAGTAACACTACAAAAAGGACCTGACTATTTCATCGAAGTTGCAAAGAAAGTACTTGAATACGAACCAACCACCAAATTTATTATCGCCGGAGACGGAGACATGCTGCCGCGCGTCATCAACCGAGCAGCAGAACTCGGCATTGCAGATAAAATCATCTTTACCGGCGCATTAACAGGTGATGACGTACACCGTGCATTCAAAACAGCAGATGTCTACGTCATGCCATCAGTTTCAGAGCCATTTGGTCTTGTAGCACTTGAAAGCCTGAAAAATGGCACTCCCGTAATTATCAGCAAACAAAGCGGCGTTGCAGAAGTGCTCAAACACGCACTCAAAGTGGATTTCTGGGACATCAATGAAATGACAAACAAAATTGTAGGCGTGCTCAGGCATCAAGCACTCAAGGAAGAACTCACCGAACACGGCATGCGCGAAGTGCAAAAGTTCAACCTTGACGATCCGGCACGAAAAGTCATCGACGCATACCACCGAACAAGAGGTGAGCACGCATGACTGACGTCTGCCTTTATTTCCAAGTACACCAGCCATTCAGGCTAGCCAAGTATACTTTGTTTGACATCGGCAAACAATCACGCTACTTTGACGACGCGAAGAACAAAGAAATAATGCTAAAAGTAGCGCGCAAGTGTTACCTGCCGGCAAATAGCGTCATAAGACATTTAATCTCAAAGCACGACGATTTCAAAGTTGCATACAGCATAACGGGCAGTGCGATTGAACAATTCGAAAAATACGCACCAAATGTTTTGAGAAGCTTCAAAGAACTTGCAGAAACAGGAGCAGTAGAATTCTTTGCGGAAACAAGCCATCATTCACTAAGCTCACTGTCGAACAAAGAAGAGTTTGTTTCACAAGTAAAAGACCACCAGAAGCTAATCCAACAGCACTTTGGACAAAAACCCAAGATTTTCAGAAACACAGAACTCGTTTACAATAATGAAATTGCAAAAATAACAGAACAGATGGGATTCAAAGGAATCCTTGCAGAAGGATGGGACAGCATACTCGGCTGGAGAAGCCCCAACCACGTGTATCAGCCAGCAGGCACGCGAAAGATGAGATTATTGCTGAAGAACTATCGACTATCAGACGACGTTGCGTTCAGATTCTCAAACAAAAACTGGAACAGCTGGCCGCTGACCGCAGACAAGTACGCCGGCTGGATAGCACCCATACTTGGCGATACAGTCAACCTATTCATGGACTATGAAACCTTTGGAGAGCACCAGTGGGAAGATACGGGCATCTTCAACTTCCTCAAGCATTTGCCGGCAGCGCTCAAAAAACACAACATCAGCTTCCAGAGCCCAAGCGAACTCCTGAAAATACGGCCAAAAGAACAACTTGACATTCCAAACACCATCAGCTGGGCAGACGTAGAACGAGACACAAGCGCCTGGCTGGGTAACAAAATGCAACAGAGCGCACACGCACAACTGTATGCATTGCGCAAAGATGTATTAGCAAGCGGAGACAAAGAGCTAATTGCAAACTGGAAAAAATTGACTACAAGCGACCACTTCTACTACATGTGCACCAAATGGTTCAACGACGGAGACGTCCACAAATACTTCAGTCCGTACGAGACACCGTATGAATGCTTCATCAATTACATGAACGTGCTGCAAGATGTTGCACTCAAGCTCAAAAACAAACCAGGACTGTTTGAATCAATCAAACGGTATGTGCGGGAGGTAAAGATATGAAAAAGAAAATGAAAAAAACTGTCAAAAGATTTGTCAAGAAAGCAAAGCCAAAGACAACCATACACGTGGCCATAACAAGAAAAGTGTTAGGCAAAGCACCAGAAAAATACTGCTTCAACCTGCCAGACGGCAGAAAACTGAAAAGCGTGTACGAACTCGTCGATGAACTCGAAACCATGAGCGAGGAAAACTTCAGGCAATACGTCAGCGAAACAGAAAACCACTTCGCAAACTGGATAGAACACGTGTTCAGCGAGAAAAACCTTGCAAATGAACTACGACACGTGCGCAACAGAATAGACACTCAACGGGCAATCCTAAAGCACCTAGTACGAGAACTGGCAAAAATGGCACACGCATGAGCTTACGAGACGTTCCGCCACAAAACGAGTTTGTACTACTTGGCGGAAAACGAATAAAGAACATTGCAGAGTTGGGAAGAGAACTCAAACAAATCAGCAGCGAAGTCTTTGCACACCACGTCACCAGAGAAAAAAACGACTTTGCCAGCTGGATAGATGCCTGTGTAAAGGACACAAAACTTGGAACATTAGTCCGCATGACAAAAGAACAACAGCGCATGGCAGCCATTGTAGAAAGGCACATACAAGAACAAACGCGCCCGCCCATAAAAATAGTGAAACCAATCAAGACAGAACAAACCATGCCAGAGCCAACCATCGTCAGGACAAAAAATGTCACACTGCTCGACTTGGCACACAGACAGCAAGCTGTAAAGAAAGAACAGCCCAGGCTGCAAAAAAACATCGTACACACTCCTCACAAAATAATACTCAAACTTACACGCGAACAGCCCGCACCAAAAATAGCTCCAGAGCCAGTAATGCACGCTCGGCCTCACCTTAAGACGCATCTCTCACTCGCACAAGATAACGCAAAGGAAGTTTACGTTCACGAGGTTAACAAACACCACCACGGGGCAGCATTGCTCATAGGCCATTTAGTGCTTGGGATTGTCGTAGGAGTGGCAATCGCTGCCCTGGTGCTGGCGTTCAATACATAAGCTTTAAAATGACAAAAAAGAACAAAGGAAACAAAAAGATGGTGTACGATGTCATATGCGTAGGCGGAGCGAATATTGATGTATTTATCACTACAAAAAGCAAAGACGTTGAGATAGAAAAGATACACGCTCACGAAGATGTTTGCCTGCCGATTGGCGCCAAAATACTGATTGACACTCTGACAACAGATACGGGCGGAGCTGGCGTTAACACAGCAACTGCATTCGCACGACTAGGACTCAAGACAGCCGTTATCAGCAAACTCGGCCAAGACATGAACGCAGACCTTGTTCTCAACAAGCTCAAAAAAGAAAAAATTGATTTCTTGGGAACGAAGGCAGCAGGACACACCGGCTATTCGGTTATTTTATCCGGACTGCACAACAACAGAACAATACTCACATACAAAGGCAACAATAATTTATTGACAACCAGAGATATTTCTTGGAACAAACTCAAAACAAAATGGTTTTACTTTGGAACTTTATTGGGACAGAGCTGGAAGACACAATGCACAATTGCACAATATGCAAAGAAAAACGGCATTAATTTGCTATTTAATCCTTCACTCTATCTTGCAGAAAAGGGAATGAAATTTTTGAAACCGATACTTAACGCGTGCACAATCCTCGTGCTCAACAAAGAAGAAGCACAAGCAATGACTGGAAAGAGAGACTACACAAAGAAAATACTCGAAAAATTGCAAGAGCACGTTCCCGTAGTAGTCATTACTGACGGCCCCAGAGGAGCACTCGCATACAACGGCATAGAACACTTTTCTATCTTGCCAAAAGACGTGCCAATAACCGATACAACCGGCGCCGGAGACTCATTCGCAAGCGCGTTCCTGGCAGCACTCATAGATGGGCAAGACATTCCAACCGCATTAAAATGGGGCGCTGCAGAAGCCAACAGCGTCATACAATACTTTGGCGCAACAAACATACTCCTGAATAGAAAACAAATAATTCAACAATCGAAAAACGTGGAGGCATAAAATGCTCGTGACTCTGAAAAAAATACTGAAAGATGCAGACAAAGGCAAGTACGCAGTCGGAGCGTTCAACATCAACAACATGGAAATAACACAAGCAGCCATTAACGCGGCTGTTGCGCAAAAATCACCAATAATATTGCAAACTTCTGAAGGCGCGATTGCATATGCAGGAATTGACTACCTAAAAGCACTTGCAAATACTGCTGCAAAGCAAAAAGTTCCAGTTGCGCTGCATTTAGACCATGGAAGAGATTTGGACATTATCAAAAAATGCATCAAAGCAGGCTGGACAGGCATAATGTACGACGGCAGCCACCTATCCTTTGAAGAAAATATCAAGAACACAAAGAAAGTCGTCCAATGGGCGCACAAAGCAGGCATTGGAGTAGAAGGAGAACTCGGCACTATCGGAGGCGCTGAAGAAAAAATTGTTTCACGCGAGATAATCTATACTGATCCGGATGCAGCAGTTGAATTTGTTAAAAAAACAGGAATTGACGCCTTAGCAATTGCAATTGGAACATCACACGGCGCATACAAATTCGAAGGAACAGCAAGATTGGACGTACACTTGTTGAAAGTCCTCAAAGAAAAACTACAAATGCCACTCGTATTACATGGAGCATCAGGGGTGCCAGCCTGGCTAGTCACACAAGCAGTCAGATATGGAGCAGAACTCGGCAAGCCAGAAGGAGTGCCAGACGACCAAATAAGCAAAGCCGTGGAATCAGGCATTAACAAAGTCAACACTGACACTGATTTGCGGCTGGCATTTGACGCAGCAGTACGACAGTTCTTACGAGAAAAACCAGAAGACTTCGACCCAAGACACATTCTCGGAAGTGCAAGGCAACTCATGCAGCAAATAGTCGAACACAGAATACAACTGTTCGGGAGCAATGGAAAAGCGCCATGAAACGCCTGAAAAGATATTACAAAATGCATGCGTTTCATAGCGTGCTCGGAAATCGTCCTAATTACTCAACACGTACAGAGGTGAAAGGTATCGCAAAGACGATTTCCAACACATGATTTACCTCGGAGCAGACCA
>CAZNFZ010000172.1:0-2602 GCA_964572665.1 uncultured Methanosarcinales archaeon | reverse complement strand
AGTGGCGTAAATGCCGTCTGGTCCGTTGATTACCCAGTAGATTGCTGCTACTGAGTCTGAGAAGTATCCGCTTCCTGCTGCGTCAAGTACTTTTGCTGAAACTATTCCTGCGTCTGGCGCGACTCCTTTTGCTTGTGAATTTACGCCGTCTGCTGTTATGAGTCCTGCGACGTGGCTTCCGTGACTGTTGTCGTCCATTGGGTCGCTGTCGTTATTGACAAAGTCCTTGCCACCAAGGTAGCTTGAGCTGAGTTCTGGGTGGTTGTAATTGTAACCAGTATCTAGTATCGCAATCTTTCTGCCTGCACCCGTGTTGCCTGCAGTGTGCACGTTGCTTGCTTTGATTTGCGTGTTTGCTCCGGAATCCATTGCGAACATGCGGATGTCTTCCTGAAGTCCGAGTTCTGTTGCAGTGCTTTCAGTGCATAGTAATGCAGTCATGCCGTGTGTTTCACGCACGATACTGCAGCCTTGTGCGAGTGCTGCCACAACTTCTTCTGCGCTGTGCGCAATGACTCTTTTGTCTTTGTCCTGCTTGGCTACTGCCACAGCAGAGAATGCGAGAATTGAAACTATTGTTAATAATAAAATCCAGCTTAGTTTAGTGTTCATAGTAATTCCTCCTTATAATATGCATTAGCCGATTATGACTATTTAAAGGTTCGGTCCGACATTACTTCATGCGTCGTACTTCTTTCCATAGCTTGAATGCCCATAACCAGACAACGAGTATGAGTCCGACAAAGAATACTGTTCCAAGAACGCTTCCGGCAATTGAGCCTTGCATCATTCCGTCGCCGCCCATCATTGCTGCCCTGCCCCAGTCTCCTGTTGGCTGTGCAACAACAGAACTTATTGCTAGAAGACCTGCTAAGACTGTTTTTTTCATTGAAATCACCTCTTATTATGGTAATGTTGTCTTTTCGCCATTTAATTCTTGCGCGTTTTGCCTAATCTTGATGCCAGGCTGATGCCGATGATACATATTATAGTTATCAGCAACACTGCGATGAGGCGTACGTAAACTACTTTGCCGTCCAGTCCTATGGACGCCATTAGCTGGTTGGCGCTTTCTTTGATAAAATCGTTCCATGATAGAGCAATCACGAACGCAAATGCTGCTGCGAGTGAAATTCCTATCTGTGTTCTCACGTCTTTTTGGAATTCTTTTGCTTTTTGGAGTGCTTTCATAACAGTCCTATTCTTCGCCGTCTTTTTATGATTTTCGGAAAAATTGTCTATTTCCGAACTTTATTCCAAAGAATTCCGTAAATCTTCCAATTTTGTCGTCGATAGAAATGTTAACTAGTGTGCATAAAGCTTTTATATGCACGTGACCTCTGTAACTGAAATGAAAGTTTTGACAGCATTGGTACATAAGGAAGAAGATGTGTACGTGGCAAAGTGTCCTGAGATAGGAACAGCTAGCCAGGGAAAGTCAATAGAAGACGCTGTCAAGAACTTGAAGGAGGCCACCGAGGTGTACTTGGAGGAGTTTCCGGTAAAAGGAATCTCTCATCCGATAGTCACCACGTTCGAGGTGGCCGTAGTTGCCAAGTCTTAGAAAGATTTCTGGAAAGGAGTGCATTAAGATTTTGTGCAACCATTTTGGCTTTAAAGCAGTAAGGCAGAGAGGCAGCCATATAGTTTTGAAGAAAGATGGCATTGGCACGGTTGTTCCTAATCATAAAGAGCTGAAAATAGGCACGTTGAAGGGTATTCTTGAACTTGCTAAAGTAGACGAAGAGGAGTTTGCAAAGCAGGCATAACCTTTTTAAACAGAAATAGTATATGATTCACAAAAGAGGTTACAATGGAAAAAATTGGTTTAGCATTGTTCGGCTTTATCGCGGTTATTGCATTGGTAGGTCTCGTAAGGCTCGACACTGGCACTGGCCAGGTTTACTATAATTCTTATCAGTATACTTCAGTCATTGTTGCAGGCAGGCTGGTTGATGGTCCTGCTAATGGTTACATCAACGGCATTGCTGATGGCGACCAGGTTGCTATTGGCACTGTGACAAATGGTGTTTATCAATTAACATTATCCAGCGGTTGGAGACAGCATCAGTATATTGACTTTTACGTTAATGGGCAGAAATGCAATAGCATTCCTGTTTCGCAGTATCTTGTTCCGCCGCAAATTTTGTACAGCGGCCAGGTAGCGTTTGATATGATGTGTACACAATGAACAAACAATTATTTGCCTTAGCAATGTTGGTTCTCATCGCAGGAGTTGCTTTTGTTGGATTGGTAAGATTGGACTCCAATACTGGCATGTTTATGACAAGAGGCAATATGGTGTTGTCGGGCGGCTTGTATGACAAGGACGGGTATGTGTTGTACACAAACAAGCAGACGAGATATCAGAAGCTTGTTAATTCGATTGTTGCAGTTGCTCCGAATGGTCTTGTGATTGGTTCTGGTCCTGTTTCTCCTGGGAAGTATTCATTGACTTTGCACGGCGACTGGCGTGATTATTCTGAGTTGTTCATTCAGGTCGGTTTTTATGATGCTGTGAGGAATGAAAGAAATTCTTTGTATGACTGCACGACGATTAATATCAATGATGTTATGAACAAGCCAGGAGGGCGTGCAGGCA
>CAZNFZ010000171.1:0-1924 GCA_964572665.1 uncultured Methanosarcinales archaeon | reverse complement strand
TTGGCTCTTTGTGTCACAGTCAATTCTTGCTTTTTTGATTCGGAGCTGGTTAATTGCCTGCATCATAATGTCTGCTGTTGCAGTTTCAGTTGCACTTGCGGTGCCGGTAACTGAGACAGTTCCGATTTTAACTGAGTTTTCAGCGAAGTTTGCATCAACACCTGGGTGGTCGAGTGGAATTGTACCATTTATTGTGTAGGTTTGGGCTGTGTTTGCTGCAATGGTCGTTGGACCAGAAACAGTCAAAGCATACTTTGTGTTTTCAGCGCCTGCACCCAATGAGAATGTGATACCTGTCATGGCAACAGAGTTGTTGTTAGTAACCGTGAAAGACGTTGCTACGTTCTTTATACGGTCCTGGTTCTCGCCGCCAATCGTTGGATTTGCTATTTGTACTGCACTTACGCCAAAAGCGAATAGTGCAACCATCAATATCGTCAATATAATTTGTTTCATATAATCCACCCCGAAGTGTTTACTATGAGTCAGTAAAAGAACGGGTTCTATTTAAATATTTCGGTTTTGTTAGCATTGAAGAGTAGTAAAGATTATTTTTTCTTCGACTTTTTCTGTATCTTCTCTGCTTCCCTTATTATATAGTCGACGTCCTTGACTGCGCAGTCAAGTTCCTCAACTTCGTGCATTGCCTCTTTCACATCGCCCTTTTCCAGCTTGTGCACCTTAATATCAAAGCCAAGATCGTCTTTGGCTTTTTTGGCAGCTGATTTTGACTTTTTACCCTCTATAATATTGTGCTTTGCAGATGAATGCTCTTTGTGCGCCTCTTTTAAGAGCTCTTTTCGTGAATGTTCTGATAGTTTATCTGCGTCCTTGGCTTCACGCAGCAACTTGTCAATCGGCTTACCAATACCCTTTGCACTCTCAACAATCTCCTTTGCACGCTTCAATGCTTCGTCCATAGTGGCAGAAAGATGAAGTTCCTTCAATGACTTTGCAATCTGGTTAACACGCTCTTTTGACTTCTTGTCCATGGTATTGCAGGGAACAGAATAGTATATTAATATTGCGTGCAGACCATATATCATGCTCACCCAAGAAAAGATAGATAAGATATTTGGCATTCTTCGAATAGTGCACACTTCACATTGGAAAGCGCCAAAGCTTGCAGAAGTTGAGAAAGAAATATCGCGCATTGGTGCATATGTATTTAGGGCAGGCAGAGACCCTTGGGTGGCTGAAGTCAAGATAACTGCTGCAGGAATTGAGTATGTTGTCAATTCTGAACTGCCAGCACGCATGAAAGAACAAGCAAATGGAATGGAACAAAAATTCCTAGAACTCACAGCCCGAGCAGATTTGTAACACGCTTGTCATTCAAACTTTTTACAATCAAATCTGCCTTCTTCAGTTTTGATTTTGGAAAACTGTTCAGCACGGCAATACACCCCATTCCTGCCCGCTTTGCGGCAGTCACACCTGCGACACTATCTTCAATGACTACACATTCAGAAGGTTTTGCCTTCAGCTTTTTTGCGAGTTTGAGGTACAGTTCAGGGCTTGGTTTGTGAGTCTTCACATCTTCACGGCCAAGAATCTTGTCAAAATACTTACGTATGCCGAGCTTTTTCAGTACAACGTTGACTTCTTCACGGCTTGATGAAGTGCCGATGCCGACTTTATATTTTCTTGATACGCGCTTCACTAACCTGATTGCATCCGGAAATGAGGGGATAGGCATCTTTTTCAGCAAAGAAACAACAATTTTTCTTTTTTCCCAATACCACTTATTGACGTTACACTTTATGCCTTTTTTTCTGCATAAGTCGCGAATAATGTCGTCATCAAACCTGCCAAAAATGTCTTTAACGTCTGCTTTTGAAAGTGGAATTCCTTTCTTTTTGAAAAATATTTTGAACGCCCTGATATGGTGCGGTTCAGAATTTGAGAGAACGCCATCCATGTC
>CAZNFZ010000170.1:0-3238 GCA_964572665.1 uncultured Methanosarcinales archaeon | reverse complement strand
GAGCAGACTGTTCGTAATTGTATGGTTTGTCCTAAATTGCAAATGCCTGGGCTGAACTTGCCCCCTGCGCCATTTGATGAAATTAAAGGTGATTGTGCGCTTCTTGGCAAGAGTTCAGAGATTAATTCATATGTGAAGTATCTTGAAAGTCTTGCTGCTCAATGTAATATTCGTTTACCTGAAGTGATGCAGCATGTTATTACGGTGAAGTCCAATATTAATCGTCAGGTGAGCCAGCTTCCGATTGGCACTGAGAGAGCGCCTGACTACTCTTGTTTTGCTAACGGCTCTCCAGCTTCAGAGCTTCCATGCCCTGAAGAGCCGGTTGAATTAGTTGAAAAAAGGACTTATTCTGAAAAACAGGGCTGGACATATACTGTCTGGCTGGAGCGTTTGCGAGACAGCACGCTGGATTACTGTAGAAGTGTTTATGGATTTGAAAAGCCGCTCCTTGATGAGTGCGGCAAAATCAAGCGCTTGACAGAAACGTGCAGGGGCACACGCCCTGGCACGATTGTTGAATATCAGTCAGGAATTGAAGCGGCATACAAGAAAGTTACTGGCAATGCAGTTATAGTTGATTCTTTGTATGGTGAAAAGCTCAAAAATGATTTTGCAAATTTCAAATCAAAGTACAACGAAAATCTTTTGGATTATTGCGTACCAAAAACAGAAGTTGCGCCTGAATTTGTGCACGAAGAGACAATTGTGGAAAAAATTGTTAATTTCTTCAAAAGAATTCTCGGCTTGACGAATTAATTTATGACTGTGGTAGGGGCAAAAGTTTTAATACTATCATCTTCTTAAATAGCATAAAAGAGGTTTGTAAGTGAAAGACGCGCGCATCTCCATTGCTACGTTGGGTATTATTATCATTCTAGCCACTATTGCATTTGCGCAATTGACGCCTTCTCCTTCTCCCAGCGGTTCACCAACGCCAAGCATTTCGCCAACTTCAGTGCCGACATCCACTCCGACATCAGAGCCAACTTCCACTCCAACAACAACTCCCACTCAAACGCCAACTTCACCGCCGCCAACTTCTACTCCTACAACAACTCCAACTTCTACCCCAACAGCAACTCCAACGCCTACTACGGCGTGTACCGAATCATTTTACAGTGATCCGATGCAGACTGTGCAGGTTGTGTATGCAGATGACCCGGAAGTATCAAGCGATTTAGTGGTTGTGGGAAATATTGCGACAGTCAAGCAGACGCTTCCGATGATTAAAAACAAGCCCACTGTGTTTACAGGTCTGGGACCTGGAAACTCGGGAAGAATTCATGAAATAAAAGCAAAGATATCTGCAGGTCCCGCCGGTCTGGAGGGAAAGTTCGAGATAGAAATACCTGGCGCTGAGCCATCAAAGTATGAAAGCAAAAAGAAATATTCGCTTAAGCCGTGCGAGTCTCGTGAATTCATTCTTAACCCAAAAGATGAAGAAGGGGGCATAATTGTGAGCTCTATACCATTTGCCCATAAGAAGGTGAAAAAAGACGTGGAATGGACTCCCCTCAAGACTTTTGAGTTCAAGCAGACTGGTCCAAAAGAGATAACGTTGAAATTTGCAGGACACACGCTCACTAAAGTAATTGTCGAAAAGGTTATCGAGACAGTTCCATTGCGAATCCATTGGGTGCCGCTTGGTTTCGATAAAGACAAAAAAAATGATTTAAAAAAGCTCATTGATGAGGCTGCTGCCCGTGCAAGCGGTGATTCTGCGTTGTTCATACAGGCAAATTATCCTGTGGAGAATCCAAAATTTAAGGCAACATCGGCGCAAGGCGCAACCACTTTTGAAGATTTAAGTCTGACTCAATGGCAGGCGTTTCCATTAGATGGCCGTCTGCAGATTCTTATTAACATGGCAACGGGGGCGGGGTTATGGTTAAACAGAATTAACTACGATCGCCAAATTTTTGTTGTTCATGAGGGATTTTTACCGCTTGGAAGAGGCGGCCAGGCAAATACTGCCGGAGATAAAGTAGTTTACGTTGCAGAAAAAGTCTCTCCCATTGTTGAAGCACACGAGATTGGTCATACCAAGCCATGGTTATTCGACCATGATGAGGAGCTTGCCTCAGGGTACTTATCTACACTGCTGAATTTTGGCAGGGAGCCTCAAAGACCTCTCGCTCACGACCCGGCTAATTTAGGATTTATGGCCAGGGGCGGTGCATTCGATACCCGCATTGTCAGGAAAACGCATTACAGAGATAACTTCATTCCTGCTTTCGATATTGCAAACGCTAGACTTGACCCGGCCATTTGGCTTTTCAGGGGAGTGCTTGAGGTGAGCGATACAGACTTCATCACAGTATCGGATATTAAGCCCATGCCTATTTACCAGCTGGACAATATTCCGGATGAGAACGAAACGTGCACCGTCTCTCTATGTGTTCCATTGTTTGTCAATATGACTCTGCAGGATGACAGCATCGTACAAAATACTCTGGCAATTGGAACTGGAGGAATTTTTGAAGAATTTACAGGAAAGATTCCATTCAATCAGAGTCCGATAGTTCATTCTTTTGAAGTACCTTCGCAAGGTGTTAAGAAGATAACAATAGAAGATTCTGATGGCATTGTTCACTTTAGCTTAGATGTTACTGCAAATTCTCCTGTGCTTGACATTCTTTCAGTAATTCCAGGGCATAAACAGATTGTTGTTACAGTTAATGGTTCTGATGTGGACGGTGGCAGCCTGTTTGCTTCACTCTTTATTGAAGATTCTGCGGGTGTTGTTGACGCGGTTGCGTTGGACCGTCCTGTTATCGGCATGACTGATTTTGTGATTGACACGGAATTCTTTGAAAAAGGCGATTATAATCTCACGGTGATGTTAACGGATGGTTTCAACACGGCAGAAAAGAACACTTCGTTTAGCGTTTAACTTGGTAATAATCAGCCAATATTATTAACATCACTGGACTGTTCTGCAGGCAATAAGAATTAGAGTAATCCTTTTTTTGTAAGGTCTTCTTTTCTTGCTTCGCGCCGGTACTTGCCGTATTTGTCCGGCGAATACCGCTGTGGTTTTGTCGTTACTGCCTGCCCGCCGCACGCGCACGCTTCTTTCATCGTGTACGCTCCACACTGCTGGCATTTGAGAATGTGTTTCATGTGTATATGGATTTAGCTGTTGGATTTATTAGTGTTTCGATGTGTAAAATGTGAAAGTTTCGTAAGCTTTATAATGGGTGGATATGGGTTGTGGAATATGAACAACGTAATT
>CAZNFZ010000169.1:0-3855 GCA_964572665.1 uncultured Methanosarcinales archaeon | reverse complement strand
GGCAGATACTCATACCGGGGGTGTAGTTTAGCCTGGGAGAACATACCGCTGAAGACGGTAGGATCGCCAGTTCAAATCTGGCCACCCCCATTTTACATTCTTTTATTCTCCAATAGTTGCCGTCACGCCAACGATATTCATGGCAATGATGTTGAAAATAATCATCACTGCAAGCGAAATGAAACAGTAAATGGTTACGCTCCTGATAAGATTCTGGCCAAGCAAATAATTTTCTTCCAAAGAATCAGCACCATTTTCTATACCATTAGCAAGAATCGTCAAAATATACACAATCTGAAACACGTAAACACCAACAACCAGCTGGAAATAATAAGTAGGAACGCCATCGCCAAAAAAGTTTGCAAGCGTTCCAATTTGAGAACCGGCCTGCTCTGTGCCCAAATTTGAAATGCTCTTTGACAAATTGCCCAAAATAAAAGTAATCATGGACGTAATGCCGATCACAATGCCAGAAATGGCAGGCGTTAGGAAAGCAATCTGCGACTTCATATCAGAAATAATATCTGCCATCAAATCCTTCAAACGCTCATTCACCTTGTGAATCTCCTTAATGTAGCGCGCGACATTCAACAATGCCTGCGCAGCAATAAGAGGACCTTTTTTCACGCTTTCAATCAGCACTTTCATTGAAGACTGGATAATTGCGCTCGGGAAAGCCACAATCGCGCCGTTCGAAGGATTGAAAATTGCATCTTTCACGCTCATGCCGAGTTTGCTAATGTTGTTCGCAACTAATTTGAAAAACCTGCCAGAAATGGTATCTGCCATCACGTCAGCTACCTTTTGGAACGCAATCTCAGCAGGCAGGCCATCACCCAAACGATTGCCAAGCTGGAACAATGCAGATGAAAATTCATCCTCCAGCTTTTTCGCCTCTTCACGAATCTTTATCACGTTACGGCTTCTCAACCTAAAATATAACCCATAGCCAAATGCCAGCGCCAATGGGAAAAACAACGAAAGCACGCTTGCACCAAGACCATACGGGCCAACCTCTAGACCTTCATACATCGTGCTCTGCTTGTAACCAAGGAAATCAAACCCGCCAATCTTGAAATCAAAACCCGGATTTAATGTATGAATGATTAAAGGCGACAGGCCAACCAACAAGAGCGCAATGCCAATCACCAACCCAATAAACAATGGATGAACAGTAAACTCAATACCAGCAATCTTGAAAATAACGTTGCGATATTTTTTCAAGGCAGGATTAATTTCAGCAACATCAGTATCACCATAACCAGTAGGTCTCTTCGACAGAATCTGCTTGCCCATAATGTACACGATGATAGGCAATGCAATGTTGTACAATGCAGCAATATGATACCAGCGTACGCCTTCCATAAAGCTCACGACCATCGGCAGAATAACTAAGCCAAGAATCGGCAAGATAACACCAAGCATGTGGAGCATGGTAATCGGGCCTTTCAAATTCTGAGCATAGTGCAACATCTTTTCATACGTCTCATCAAGAATAACATCCAAAGCCTTGTCCAACAAGCTCAAACGCCGGTCATTCGATGTCTCGTACAATGAGCTTTCCACCAAATGAGAAGCTTCAACGAATTCCATATTGTACTGGCGCCAGCCTGTCAGATAAGTTTCAAAAGAATCCTTGATATTCTCAAACTTGCCGCTTTCAACATCCCAAATTACCTTGCGCAAATCCAAACTTAAGGGAGGTGCGAGATGCTCTGAAGCAAACTCAATAGCATTCTCCAAATTGGACGTATGACGCATGTAAGTAACCACATAGAAAATACACAACACCATCTGGTTGCTTGCCTTCATACGCCACTGGTTTGCCAAGAAAAAAGGAACATTTTGCAGCAAGAAAATACCTGCAAGACCTACCAACATACTGAACACAGCAAAGAACATGCTGTCAAGTACCAACAAAGAAAAGAAAACACCAATGATCAGGAAGGTAACCGGCAGGATAAAACTAGTTGCCATAACTGCAGCAGGAGTAGTCTGCAAATGAGAAGCAGTAATTGCATCCTGCATTTGCGCAGCCTTCTCAGGCTTCACTTTCATCTTCAATACTTTTGCACAAGCATTACATATCTTTTCAAAAGCAGTAGCATGTGGAGGAAGAATTTCCTTTCTAAACACTTGATATTCACGGCTGTACAACTGAGAACTGGGCATTGAAGCTTGAATCTCGAGCTGTTCAGACAATCTCTGTTTGTACTTCGCAACCAAATCCTGATCGCTCACTTTTTCACCGCAGTTCGCAGCCACTCATTCCACCGGAAAAAGATTCGTTCACTGTCAAGCTTTCCGAGTTCATCCCGCACTTGCTCAGAAATACGATGGAATTCATCATTCGCGCGAATATAAAACTCTGCCTCGAGCAAATCAAAATTCTTCAGCTTGTTGGCAGTTAAAACAAGCGTTTCCTTCATTTTTGCGCGCAAATTAATATTGTCCCATACGGCATCCCAGTTGCCAGCCCATTCCTTCACACTGCCAGCAACAGCCTTAATGACATCACTATCGCCCCTCAATAAATCATTTGTAGGAACTAAAGAATCAGTCTGAGGATCATACTTGAACAAGTCAACAAAACCATTCTCAGTAAGAGGGTCTTCCTCCCACATTTTCCTTACTTCAGTAATCTGAGTAATACGTCTCCAACGGTGAATACCATCAGGGCTTCTAACAGGGTTAGCAACAACAATCAAATCAGTCGCCTTAAAACTAGTCCTTGGAACTCCCAAGTCATTAACGACGCGGTCAAACACACCATAAGGAGAATCACCGTGAATAGTGCCTGCAACAACGTTAGCCAATGCACCAACACGCATAGCTTCATACAAAGCCCTTGCTTCAACGCTTCTAACTTCACCAACAATCAAGCTAGAATCACCAAGACGCAAAGTTGACCTGATACCTTCATCCGCACTCACTTCAGTTGTTCCTCTCGTCAATGCAGAAGCAACTTTCATACTTTGAATGTTATAATTCATCTTTCTCAACGCATCAACAGGCAGTTCAAGAGTATCTTCAATTGTGATAATTCTTGAACGGCGCATAATATCAACCATAACGCTGCCTAACAAAGAAGTTTTACCACTGCTTCTAGTGCCTGCAATCAGAATTGTCCTGCTGCCATCAATCAAAAAGCTCAATACTCCGGCAGCTAATGGAGTTAACATACGGTTGTTCATAAACAACGGCAGAGTCCAAGGTTTATCACGATGGCGCCTTAGCGAGTATGCAAGCCCTGTAGGATTCAAAGGAGCAGCAATCGCGGCAACTCTTGCGCGCGCATTCGGCAAAATAAGCTCAGTATCCAAAATCGGGTTAGCTTCATCCAACGGCCTGCCAGAAATCATTCTCAACTTAGAAGCCCAGCTCTCCCCTTCAGGTGCGGTCGGAATAATATTAGTTGTGCAATCGCCGAACTCATCGTGCACGATAAACATCGGAATCCTGCCCATAGGAGAATTAATAGTAATATCCTGCACCTTATCATCCTGCAGCAAAACTTCAATCAGTCCAAAACCAACCGTGTAACGGACAAGAATCTCTGCAAGCTCATCCCTATCCTTGCCGCGCAAATGCATCCCGCGATTATTTGCAAGCTCTTCCAACAAATCAGTGCCAACAGAAGTAAAAACCTGTCGCATACGCTCAGGGTCAACAAACTCAGAACGCTTCGGCTTATGCTCAGCCATAATCTTTCTAGCAGCATCCAACAAATCATACTTTTCCTCACTTAACTTGAACTCGGCAGGCACAATATGATACAAGTACTGCACACTTTCCGGCATTTGGAAAATCGTAACTTCAGTATTGCCAACCTGATAACTTGCCAATTCCTCGCCT
>CAZNFZ010000168.1:0-17229 GCA_964572665.1 uncultured Methanosarcinales archaeon | reverse complement strand
CTGCCGGAATAATGCCAAGTTCTCTGTTAATTGATGATATGGCTGCAGTGCGCAATACGGATAATGTTTCTACTGCAGACTTGAAATTGCTTAGAACTGCACGCACGTCTGCAGGTGTTGGCAGGTCCATGCCAAGCACTGTAGTTCTTATGGTGTTAAGCGTATTAATTGTTGTTTCTTCTCCTGTTACAAATGTATTGACCGCGTCTGAAATTTGAACGTTTTGGGCGGTCATGGCAGAAAGATCTCTTTTCAACTGTATTTGTTCTGCTTGTTTTACTGTGATGGCGTCATTTATTGTTCTGACAAGCCATGGTTGTTCTGGAGGTATTGCTGCCACGAGCAGAAGCATGTCTGCATCATTAAGGGCTTCTTTTCCAGCGATGTCATCAATAATTAGCTGTTCCCTGCCTACAGAAATTATGTTTTTCAATGCGAGTAGTTTCTGCAGTGTTGTTGATTTTACAACGCAGCAGGTTTGTTCTTCGTTTAGCCTGCAGATTCTGGTTTGATCAGGTGCTATTAGTGAATTGCCTGCGCACGTCTTGTCGCAATGGTACGCGTCTCCTTTTGTGTCTGTTCCAGTGCACAGGTTTTCTGCGTTCACTCTGTAGCACGTCTGTGGTGTTGTTGTCTGGCATAATTTGTCTGATTCTATATTCCAAGAATCGTCTTTGGGTTCCGACGCACATTGGTAATAACTGCCTGCAATGGTTTGGCCTGTTGGGCAGCCTCCTTTTTCGCCGGCTGCTGCTGGTAATAAGTTCAGAAGTTCGTCTTTCTTCGCAATCGCGTTCACAAGTATCGGCCTGAACGTTTGCAAGTGTGTTTGCATTTCTTCTGCGCTGGTTGTTTTCATAATTGCGTCTCTGGTAATTGTTGCTTGTGCTGGGACATTAAACGCTGAGAGCGCTGCACTGATGCCTATGCCTGTTATTCCGCCGCCCACTGGAACTTGCCCAATTAAACTATTGAGTTGTGTCGTGACTGTCGCGATGTTTTGCAGCTCTGGCTTGCCTTCAAGGTTCTTTATATATTTAGTCTGTAAAACCGCTGCGTCAGCAAGTTCAGTTGAAATAATTGTACTGAGTTGTTGTTGTATGGCCACGGAGTTTTCTATCTTTATTCCAGCAGTAAGCCATTTGTCAATATCTAATAGGTATTTTTCCTGGCGTTGTTTGAATGCATTTACATCCGTTCTCAACCCGGCCAATATTTCCACCGGTCCGAGTATTCCTTCCAATGGCTTGATTTCGTCTTCTGTTGCGCAGAGTACGTTGAATGGCACGGTGAACACTGCTTCTGCGCCGGTGTACGAGTCAATTGATACTTGATCTGTTGGTGAGCCATACTTATCCGCATCAAATGCCATGAGTTGTACTGTGAACTGTTGGAGCGGGCGTGTTTTTACATCGCCGGTGCAGGAATTTCTTGCCATGGTTGGCAGTACGTTCATGTCTATGTGAAGTTGTAGTGTTTCGTCAGAAACTGGTTTTTGCGCGTCTGGCTTGAGTGTTATGGTGAGTGTTTCTTGTGGTGTTGGTGCTTGTCCGAGGCGTGGAGTGATTGTCTGCGGCGTGCAGGTGATTCTATTTCCTTCGATTGTTCCGGTGCAGATTGCTGGTTCAACTTTGTAGAATCCTCCGCCTGGAAGTTGGGTGCGAATGCCTGAAGTGTATATCGCGTATGATTGCGTGTTCACTCTATTGGTGAGTTCTAAAACGTACTGTTTGCGCGTTGTGATTACGCCTGAGAGTCCGATCAATTGTGCGCTGTCTACAACTTTGTTTTCTGCTGTAGCTGCCGGGTTTTTGCTTGTCCATTGGGCTACTAGGAATGTTTTTCCTGCTTCTGTTGTTTCCAACCATTCTTTTTTGATCTCTATTGGGAAAGTTTCCGCTGAGAGTTTCTTGACATAGTCGCCGTTTGTCTGTAATAATAGCAGTCCTCTTTCTTTGTTTGACGTGAATTCTTTGCCGCCTGGGCCAAGTACTGTGTACTGTAAGTATTTGTTGTATTGTTCTCCGCCTGGGTAGTCCTGCTGCAATGAAATGCTAATGTTGAGGTTTTCTTTTGGTATGAAGACTCCTCCGAGTCCTTGCAGGTTGTGTGCGTATTCTGGTTTTCCTTCTTTGAAGCGTACTCCTCCTGCTGCTTCTCCGAATGAGCATCTGAAGCTTACTGTGAATGGGTCCCATCTGCAGATTGCTGGCACGCTTCCTCCGCCTCCGGTTTGTGAGATTGAACACGGTTCTGTTTTGTCTTCTTTCATTTGTTTGTTGGCTTCTTTCCAGCGGTACAGTAAGTATGCTTTGTCGTATCTGACATTGCTTTCTCCAGAGCCTGCTTGCATGGTGTAGAATATTTCTTCATTGAGGATTTGGTTTTTCTTTGTACGTGTTGGCAGGTTTTCAGGTCTGATTACTATGTCTCGTTTTCCTTTGCCTTGGCAGTCGCACCTGCCGTTTTCGTATCCGTCTGATTCTTTGCAGGTGAAATCGTCGCTGCACACAAGATGTAGTTCTACGTCTATGTTTGCTCCTGCTGCTATGAAAGTTCCGAAGTGGTATACCCAGGTTACGAGTCCGCCTGGTCGTGTTGTTGGGTTAGAGTTGACGTATCTTCTATTGCACGGCTTCATTAATGCCTGGCTGCTGAGCGGTATTTCGTCTATTGATTGGTCAAAGACTGCTCCTAGGTCAAAGTTCCACGTGCCTGTGAATGCAAACATGCATATGCTATGAACGAGTTTTCTGTCAACAAAGACTGCCTTATACAGTCCTGTTTCTCCGTATCTGCCTTGGACTTCTCTGGACATTTCGCTGCCAGAAGCTACGAGTGCTCCCATTATGTCTCCGCCGCCTTCTTTTCCTACTCTGCCTTGTCCTGTGCTGAACTTTTGTGTAAAGCAAGCGAGTGCATCATACAATAAGTCACAAACGTATTGGCTGACTACCGCTTGGCAAACGCCGTTCTCGCCATCGCCTGTCAATAATATGGTATCAACACAGCTCTTGACCGCGCTCATTATATTGCGCCATTGTTTTAGATAGCCTACAATTGTTGGGAAGCATAGGCATCGTATTGAATTAATAAGCCCATCATCTGGTTTGATTATGTATTCTTTGTCCGGAGTTCCAATCGCAGCGATGACTCGTCCATAAAGTAATTTTGCGTCAAACTTGCTTGAGCCTGATGCTTTCGCGAGGTCTGATTGGAAGCTGGCAGGTACCGCGCCGTTTTGCCGATATGCATCTATTGCTGCTTGGTTGAAGTTTCTTTCTTGGAAGTCTTCATAACCTGGATACTCAATAACATCAAGTTTTTCTGTTAATTTGGAGCGTTCGCTTGTCGCGAGGACATCTGGTTTGTCGCTCTTTTGGAACTCTAAAGTTTTCACGATAATTCCAAGTTTCATTGAATAGCCTTCTGATTGTCCAGTTGTAATCATGCCACCAAGTGAGGACTGTCCTCCTTTTTCTTGTACAATAATGTAGAGTTCTTGGCTTTCAGCGTATTTTTGGAGTTCAAGTTCGTTTGCTACTTTGGAAGACACCGTCGTTACTCTGATTGGCGTCAATGGCGGCATTCCATTTTTCTCACAAAAGCCGCTGAGCGAGTTCAGTAACTTATTGCACTGAATGGTTTCGCCTTCCAGGCCGCCAATTTCGTTCTTACCGGTTTGTTGTGCTGACAGGCAAGTGCTTTCTTTTATTTCGTCAAAGGTGTCAAGGCTTTGTCCTAGCGCGCTTGTTCCGCAGGCTGAGCTCCATTCGCGCATGTATTCGTATCCACAGCATTCTGGCGTCGCTGGATGTAATCCTGCGCAATTTACGCTTCCTGTTTCGCTTTCTTCGCTTGCCGTGTCTGGTTGGTGTTTGAGCCAGTCGTTATATATTTCTTGTATTTTTGCCGAGGTAAAGAATAGTCTTGGGGGAATTATTGTCTTGCCGGCTTTTGTTTGTCTGCCGCCGATATCTGCTGCGTTTTTGTCTATCCACGCCGCGCAGTCGCTGCCGACAAACAGTTTACCTTTCTGCAAGTATGCTGTTAGTTCTAGTTGGGCGTTTTTAGTTGGTATTTCTTTTTGTTTTTCCCTGCCTTTTGTCTGTAAATAGAATTGTAATGACGGCGCTGCTGGGCACATTACTCTGTCGCAGATTTGCCTGTATGTTCTCACGAATTTTTGTCGATAATTTTTCCATTTTGCGCAAGTGTTGCAATTATTTGCTTCCTCGCTGCCTGCGCCGTATTCGGCATTGCAGGCGTTTATCGTAGCTACATCTGGATTGAATGCTCCTTCTCCGCCGGCTAATATATTGGTGACTTTCTTGAACTCGCAGTTATATTTTTCAAGGAATATTGGCACGTATGAGAGGAATTGTCCTGCCACGCAAGTGTAAAACAAGTACTTTCCAATGGTTTGTATTGGTTTGAGTATTTTGTCTATGCCGTCTACTATGGCGCCAAGGGAGCTGCTGACTGTTTTTAGCAGTCCTGATGGTAGAACATCTGGAGGCACTCTTCTGTCAATTGCAATGTTAACATCAATGCAGGTTCTTTGTGTTAATGGTTCTACGACTTCTTTTTCGAGTGTGCCGATGACGTGTGGGTCAGAACCTTGTTTGATTGTTGTTTCAGTGAATGGTATTTCGAGTTCTAGGAATAGTTTCATGCATCCCATTCCTGGAACTAAACAATCGCCTATGCGGTGATTTGATATGCGTTCTTCGCGTTCGAACATTGTGGCGTTTGCCGGCGCTGTTTCTTTTTTGTCGCTTTCTTTTTCTGGAAGGCTCCACGGGTCTGCTATTGGTTGGAAGTTGATTTGTATGTAGCCTACTCCTTGTGGTTTTGTGGCGCGTTGCGCGCGTACGTTTGGAGCGCGGACTTGTATGAGGCCGTTGTCGTATTCTTTTCTGATGTCCGGCCCGAGTACGAGTTGTCTGATTCTGATGTTTCTAGCGTCGATATTTGCCTTTGCGCCGCCTCTGTATGTGTAGTTGAATGCTATGCCTACTTGCTCTATGCCTTCAATGAGAAAACGTGGATTTAGGATTTCCGGCAGTGGCTCGCTTAATTGTACGTCTATCCACGTGCCGCTTCCGCAGATGGAGTATGAAATCACGACTTCTTCCGTAGTTGCTTTGAGTCCTGCCGCGTCTACTGCTTCAAGTCTTACTTTGCTCTTCCATTGTATGCCTTCGTCTATTGAAACAGCTCCGCCTGTTACTCCAGTCGCTGATTGTGAGCCCAGCCCAACTGAGAGGCTTCTTTCAAGTTTTACTTTGATTGAGAACGTGCCATCTGGAGCTGTTGCTTCTGTTTTTTGCGGTTTGCCGTTTACAAATGCAGTGACGCTTCCTTGCTCTGAGAGTTTTCCTTTGACTTCTATTTCTTGTTTGTATGTCGGAGAGAGTTTGTTGAGATTTGTTGTTTCAAAGCGTGGTGGTCCTGTGTCATAAACTACTCTTTCTTCTACAAATGATTTGAATCCTGCTTTGTCGACGGCTGTGAAGCCGACCATGTTTTCTCCTTGTTTGAGAGAAACGCTGACGTCGTTGCTGCCTGCTTGTAAAGTGTAATTCTTTGGTGTTTCATTGCCAATCTGAACTGTCAAGCTAACCGGTTCTGAGACTTTTACTTTCGCTGTTGCAGTTGCAGCAATGACAACAGGTGGGATTGTGATGTTCATAAGCGGCGGCGCTGAATCTATGTCTGCTTGGTATGTTTGTGTTGCTGTTTCGCTGCCCAACTCTGCTTTGACAATGACGGTATTTGTCATCTGTAATGGGACGCCTTTGAACAGGAACGTACCATCATCAATAATGTCTTTTTTGACGTCCGCACCGTTTACAGTAATAGTTACTGTCGCGCCGGGTCGCGTAACTCCATTAACATCTATTTTCGTTGTTCTTGGATATCGTGGTATTTCAGCGCGTACAAAGAATGGTCCTGCGACGAATTTGTCAAGTGTTATGCTTTTGCAGTTTCCGGATGGATCACAACTGGTTATTTTGTAGAAGATTGTTTCGCCGGCTATTGTAGCGAGAGTTATGGAATGCGCGGTCTCAAATTCGTTTTTTGACTCGTATCTGCCGAGTTCTGTTGTGTTTCCGTAGTCTACTTTGCTGTTTGCCGGCTCTGGCGTGTTCCAGGTTATGATTGTCTGCGAGCCATGTGTGAACTGAACATCCTTGATTGTTGGCGCGCCAGTGTCTGGTCCTGGTATGCTTTGAGCTTCGACTATTGGAAGCATCACTATGAGCATCGCCATGAATAGCGCGATCGTGCACTGTTTTTGTGATTTCAATTTTTTGCTCATATGAATGTTGGTTCTAAGTTTTCGTTTTTGCTTTCGTATAGGAAGAGGAACATTTCTGCTTGTTTTTCGCCTTCTGGCAGTGGTCTCCATTCGAAGACGTTGAAGACTACTCTGCTGGCTGATGATATTGTGTCGTAAGTTATCGTGATGTTTTCAGCGTGGTATCCTCCAACTACTGTGTTGCTTTTGAAGAGCATTACGTCGATGTCATACTGCGCGTCGTCTGCTACAAAGTCGAGTTCGTCTTTGGCTACATCGCTGACGTCTGAGATGTCAGTAATTTCTTCTGATTGGAATTGTGTGGCATTTGCCGGATAGCTTTTGTATTGGTCGAAGCTTTGATTTCTCAAACTGACCGCTACTGTCGCGTGCATTGTTTTTGGTAGCCTTGAATATACATCTCCAAGCCATCTTTTGTTTATTGAATCGTATGGGTGTACTGAGATTGTGTATGGAAGTTTTTTCAGTCTTGTCATCATTAAGCTGACTTTGTCTGTGGTTGCGTACTTGTTTCCTGGCAGGTAGCCTTCTTTGTTTGCTGTTATGCGTGGGTTTGCGCAGCCTTCTGGCAGGTATGTGTTTAGTTGTATGTTGCCTGTTCCGTCGCTGTATGTTTTTCCTAAGAGGCATTCTTGGTTCAGGCAAGTGTAAGTTATGTTCGCGTCTTCTAGGTCTTCAGCTACTACTCCTCCTTCTACAAATCCTTGTGCTCTGACGTTGAGTGATTGTGTTCCGAAGTTTGTGCAGAAGTCTGTTCCGATGTCAGGTATTACAAATCTTCTTATTCCGAAGAACGTGCGGGCTTCTTCGTTGTCATTAATTATTACCGGGAATCCCATTTGGAATACGAATCCTTCTCCGTTGAATGCTGTGTCGTCTTTTATTTTCATTTTTACCGGGTAAATCAAGTCGTAGGTGAAGTGCCATTGGTTTATGCATAGGAATCGTAAATATTTGCGCGCGCCTTTCATGTTTGCAGTGCTGAGTACTCCTCCGCTGCTTGGCTGCGCGTTTAGTAATAACGGCCAGTTTGGCAGGTACGTGAACGCCGCTTTCAGGTCTGTTTTCTTTATTCCAGCGTCAAACATCATTCTGTTCATTTCGTAAACATCTGCTGGTGGGTTTTCCGGCCAGTCTGGTTCTTTTCCTGCTTCAAGGTCTGCTCTGATGTCTGCCGCGTCTGATTTTAGGGCCGCGTAAGTTCGTAATGACGCGATTGGTGGAGGGTAATTCGTATTAGCGACTCTGATTAAAGGCAAGTCGTAATACAGCATTCTTTGTAATTGTTTTTTGACGTCTTGTATATGCCATTTTTTTGCGCCGCAGTTGATTTCCATTCCTGAGAATGGTATTTTTTCGTTTGCGGCCATTAAGTCGATTGTTAAATTTTCAAACCATCCATCTCTGTTTTCTTTTTCCATGGTTTGTTTTGCCATTTCCCACATTGTTCTAAGTTTGAGCGGGAAGGTTACGATAAACTGGTCGAGCTGTACTTGCTTGTCTTGTATTCTAACATCTAGCTGCCATTTGATTTCTACAATGACTTCTTCATCGGTGTAAGTTATGACTGGCAGAATTTCGCTTTTAGGAATTATGCTGTACTGTTCTCCGAATGAGCTAAAATCTCCTACACATGCCGGCAGGTTTTGTTTGACGTAGACTGCTAGTTCTCTTTGCATGAATTCAAGCGGCGGTGTCCTGTCCTCGCCTTCATAATACCATAATGGTGTTTTTATTAGGCCTGCCAGATCTGCTGGGATGAATGAGTTCGGGTTCTTTTCAATTATTGGAGGTATTGCTATGTATCCGCCTTGCGTTCCTTGTAATATCAGGCCGTCTTTGGCTATTTGTTCCGTGCATACTGCAACGTAATCATAGACTTGCTGAACATCCCCAGGCACGGCAACTATTCTTTTGATTGGCGCAGTAACTCTTGACTGATAGAAGTAGATTCCGATTGCTACGCTGAATACTAAGATTAGTCCGATGATTATGAATATCGTTATCTGCCCTCTTTTTTTCATTGTATCTCTTTTATTAGTAAAAAAGAGACCAGCGAAACCGCAGTTTCGCGCTGCCTCTTTTTTTCATTGTATCTCTTTTTTTTGATATTACTTGAATTGTTTGATTACGCGGTAGAGGTATATTCTCAGCCACGCCATGAACAGCACTACAAACAGCATGCTTACTGGTTTCAGTATTGCTGTGCTTTGGAATAATCTGAACAACTGGAACAAGATCACGTATATGACAAGCGCGTACGTGTATGGAACTATCAGCAGGTGTAGTTTTGATAATCCGTAGCCTAGCCCGTTCGCGAGTGAGTGTCCTATTTTGTGTGTTTGCGTGAACAGCGTGTGGACTATTACCGTGAAATATGACGCGACAGCAAGCATGAAGAGTATTGCGCCTTGTGTGAGCGGGTTTCCTTTTAGCGCGAGTATTATTATCAGGAATATTGGTGTCCAGATTATCCACCAGACTGCGTTCAAACCTGTCCATGGTTTGAGGAATTTTTTGTTGAGTTTTTGGCCCGTGATTGTTGTCCACGCAAGCCCGCGGAAAAGTGTGTACGCGATAAAGGCAAACACGAGCAAAAGAAGTGCTCCAATAAGTATTGAAAAGAAGAATCCTTGGAGCTGTGCCGCGTTTTGCGCCGTAAGCTGTGGGCTCGCCATTGCTTCTTTGGTCAGCGTTGTGCTCGCTTGCGCTAGAGCTACTTTTGCCTGTATTCTCCATTGGAAAAGGTAAGCCCCTCCAAATACGAGCAGCCAGTAGATTGCGTCGTATAATGCTGTTATGAAGAGTGTTTTCCATTCTGACAGCGCAATTACAAGAAGATCAAACATTTTTTGCGTGTATGCCGCTGATGCTATGATTAAAATTGCACCTAATATCATTACTCCTACCCATCCGCGCGTGCCTGTAAAGTAGACGAGGGCTGCGATTACTAAAAGTAAAATTCCAATTATGCGTGGTGTTCCAATTTTCATATTGATGCTCCTGGAGCCGCTCCTGGCGCCACTCCTGCTGGCGGCGGTGTTTCCGCGCCTGGTCCTGTTCCAATTTCTGTTGGCGGTCCTGCGTATTCTACTATTGGTACGCATAGTTCGTCAACCATGCTTGAGTAAAGCGCGTGTCCTGATGGCAAATCTTTGCCAAAGGTTAAGCAGACTGAGTTGTATCCTGTTGCGCTGAATTTGTAAAGGTCATCTCTTGCTGTTGCAAGGTAGCTGACTGTTGGTGTCTTGTCTGTCCACCAGCGTGCTTGTCCGATTGGTGCACCGTAGCTTGAGTTGAGCCGTTCGTCAACGTTTCTGAATTCAATGTTGTACGCCATGTCTTCCTGGTCTTCGGCGTTGTTAGTAACTGCGTATTGAATGTGGTATAAGCGTAATTTTAGTCTGCCTAGCACGCGTGGGTCGAATGCGGGGTTTGTCAAATTAATGAGCACTCCTTTGATGACTGTGGAGTTTCCAAAGATATCAATTAATTGTTGCCGTGTCATTCCTTCTACTTCGATTGGTATGCTTTTTTCCGCGTTAATAACTGCGCTGGTGACGTACTTGCCGCCTGGTCCTCTGCCTGCTAGCACGTTGTCTGAATCAATTGGGTATATTTCGCCGCAGATGGTTGATATTACACAATTTGTAATTCCTGCCGCGAGGCAGAATTGCTGTTGTATCTTGGCTTTCCTGTCTTGTACTTCCGCATCATAGCTTGGCCAGAGAAGTGATGATAATTGTCTGAGTCCCGCATATTCATAATACGCCCTGATGAATCTGCCTGTTGTCTGGTACCAAGCAAGTGTCTCTACAGTTCCGGTAAATCCAAGCGCGCCGCTTCGGACTGCGCGTTCTCTTAGCGCGTCTTTGTCAGCGCGCGAGAGGTCGGTGTCCGGAATGTCATCGATGTTATTATCAACTTTCACATTTCCGTTCGCATCTGTTGTTGCCGAGTAATACACTATTCCGTCAGCGCCTTTGTACTCTGCACCGTTCGGCGTGCGTGTGCTCAACTCATTGCCCTTTTCGCTTGGCCCATATGTGACCGTGAAATATCCACTTGGCCCTCCGCCTTTTTCTCTGCTGTCATAAACTGTCGTGGTTGTTCCTGTAAGAACTGTTCTAGTTTCTGTCTTGCCAGTATTAGGATCTGTTTTTTCTATAGTGTTCCACGTTTCTGTTCTGGTCTGGTGGGAGCCGGGTATTTCCTCGTATGTTCCTGTGCACGTCGTTAAGCCTTCTCCGCAAATTTTTGTGACTTGGTCGTATGATTTAATGACGTTTCCGTTTTCGTCAACCGATACGCTTGTTGTAGTGATGACTTGGTAATTCTCAAACAAATTGTTGACTTCGTCGCCTTGTTTAGTGTCTGTCTTTGTAGCGGTGAAGGTGTAGCGATTATTTTCATCATAGTTATATTCGTAATTTCCTTTATATTGTTGAGTGAGCTTGTATTGTTCTGGCGCGATAGTTATGACATTATCACTTGTAATCGGTTTGTCTGATTGGAATGTTGCTCCTGCTGGAATTTCATCGCCGGCTTTGGCAGTATTTGGATCGTATCCACTTTCTCCTGCGACGTAATAGTAGTTCGCGCCTTTCGCAGGTTTTGTGCCTGTGGTGCTGGTTCCAGTTCCTCCAGCTCCTTTGGGCTGGTTTACGCCAGTAATTTTTTGCGCTTCAACAATTACAGTTCCTAATATTAGTACAACTAGAATTACGAAAAGGAGCCGTCTCATTACGAATAGAGGCTGTCTCATGCTGCCTCCATTTCGTCTTCTATGTCTTCCATTCTGTCGCACCAATTATTGCCGACTGAGCCAAATGCGTCTTTGTTTTTCTGGAATGTCTTGACTGCTGCTACTGCTTCCGCGATAACGGATACTGTTTTCAGCAGCGCGCATAAAATATAAGTAACTGGTTGTGTGTCGATTGATGCGCAACCGCTTATCGTGCAGACTGCGCCCAGCGCCGTCATGAATAACGCGACTGGGTTGGTGATTAAGTCTAACACTATGCTGATTAATTGGTCGAAGAATGCCACGAATGGGAACAAACTGAATATTTCTCCGATGACAAATGCGCAAATCATGTAGCCGTACATTTCGTCGCACATGCTGGGCGGGTAGCCTGATAATTTAACGTCGTCGTGCAGGCAGACTGCTTTGAAGCAGGATATTTGTCGCAGTTTGTCCAAGTTGTAAATGATTCCTGGCAGGCACAAGCATATTACGCTCATGATTAGCGAGTCTTTTACTGTTGTGCCTGTGTATCCTGATGATTCTGCCAAGCCGCCTGTAAGCTCTAGTGAGCCGAACATGTCTCGTGCATCTGCACACCACGGCACTCCGCCTCCTATGTATGATGTTATGCCCGCTCCCTTTCCACCTACTGCCGCGCAATTAACTACCGAACAGATTGAGTCGAGGAAATCTACTACTTCTTTGTAGCCTTCTGAGATGTCTTCTTCTGTGGAGCAAAGGGTTCTAGCCGTTTGGCCTAATGCTTCTCCTGCTGGATAGGTTATTGTGCCCGCTTTTAATGCGACAGCAGTAACTCCGAGTATAACTGTGATCATGTACAGCGCGCCGATAATGCTGGTGATGATCGTTTTTATCTGGCACATCATTTCTCCGTAGCTGAGCCATTTGCGGAGATCGCTTATCCAGGCTTGATCCGCGAGTCCTGATTTCATCGCTCTTCTGATTTCGTCGTCAAGATTTGCGTCTATTTCGCCAAGCGGATTGTTATAGAGCTTGAGCGACATATTCACCGGAATTTCTTGCGGCTCTGGTGAAACGTAATAGACGGTTTTGCCCAAGGCTGACACTGCGCGTTTCGAATAAACTGTAAGCGGGCAGTTTATCTCAATATCATTCACGTAGTAATCTTTTGGCTCTAATTTCAGGAACAAGTAAGGATGCGTGCTGCCTTCGTAGTTGTTCGTTACGTAAATATCGTTGAGAGTTAGCTCAACATCTCCTGTGCATTCGTCTGGTGATTGTGGTCCAGCGATTGCGAGTGTTGTAATGTCTTTGCGGGGTGTTTCTAGGTCTACTCTGCAGGTTGCTATTGGCGGGACGAGTGAGGCTGTCGAGCGGTCTATGAGTCGCGGGCTGCACGTTACTGCTGGCGGTGTTTTCCAATATTTGGCGTTCGTTTCATTGTCTATGCCGTATACTTCCAGTATTGTGCTTATATGCGCGAAATTATTTGCGTCGTCTGCAAAAGTAAAGGTGATGTGCGCTGTGTATGGCCCGCTTAGGTCTACTAGACTTTCAAAAATGCAGTCGGAATATGTTCCGTTGATGTCAGTGCAACTGGTTGGGGATGTTTTTGCATCGCCGCCTATTTCTGTAAAGTTAGCGAAAGCGGTTTCGAAATCTCCTGATCTGACGTGGTATTGTACGAAGTTTCCGCGTACCGCTCCGCCGGTATACTCAACACCGGCTTCTCCAGTGATGACTTTGAACTCTCCCATTTGGGGTGTTTTTGGTCCGGTGTTGTCATAAATGATTTCGAATGATTGCGTACTGCCTATCTTGTTTTCAAGGTCGTCGCTGGTTGTATCGCTGACCGTGATGGTGTACGTGCCTTCATTTACAGTGATTGGGGGTACTAAAAACCAGGCGCATCTCCATAGTGCTCCTGAAAGGCGTGAACAGACATCTGCTTGAACATTATGGCCCATGGAGAGTTTGCTTAGGTCAAGATACGCTTTATTGGCAGACATGCCAATGCCTGGCGCGCCCGTGTTGTCTGTATCTTTAAATTCAATAATTATTGGCGTTCCATAGCCGTACAGGGGAACGTTTCCGCGCATGGATGATGGGGAAATATCTGAAATTACTGGCGGTGTTTCATCAACTACCAGGCCGGTAATAAGCCCTCCAGTGATTTGGACGCCAGTGACTTCCGGCTGCGTTACTGGAGCAAATGCTTCTGCTCCTGCAATGATTCTTTCGACGGTTGGCGGGATATCATCTGCTCTTATGTCGCAGGGGAATGTTTTTTCTGCTGAATTGCCTAAGGTGTCTTTTGCCGTGATTTTTATCTGGCACGGGTTGACTTCGCTGACTGCGATGTCTTTCCAACTGTAGAGGTCTCCTGATGAGATGTCTGGCGGTATCGAGTCAGGCAGGTTTGGATTTAATTGGTAGAAGTTTCCGAATACTTCGCTGCCTTCTATTCCTCCGTCGTCAGTTATTTTTACTGTGATTGTCGCTGTTCTTTCTTCTCCTGAATGAACGTGGGTGATTACGAATCCGGATTCGTCGAGTATTGATAATTTCTCAATGTCTGGCGGGGCTTTATCCACGCGAACTAACGTGCATTTTGGAGCGCTTGCGTAATTTGCGTGGTCTGTTGCTGTCGCGCAGACTTGTTGTTTGCCGGCTTTCTGCAGGGTAAGTTGAATAGTATCGTCTTTTGTGCATACTTCTGCTTGTCCTGCTGAGGTTACGCTTTGATTGCCAGCAGTGATAATTACTTGTTTTATTCCTGCGCATCGGTCGGTGTTTCCGTATTGGAGTCCGTAATCTTCAACTGCGTAGGATATTGAAACCTCTCCACTGGTAACGTTTGGTTCTACAACATAGCTAGTAATTACTGGCGCGTTCGCGTCTACAATGAGTGTTTTTGTTTCGCTGCCGACTATGTTTCCATCGTCATCACGTAATTCTATGGTGAAATCTATTGGCTCGTATGCTTCAAAGTCTGAGTCGTAGAATGTGCATTTGTAATAACCGCCTGCTGTGTGTACGCAGCTGTCAAAAGTTGTGTAGCTATCCTCAACATACAATCGCACTTGGCTTTCGTTGATGTGCTTAAGAGGAGGCTCTTCGCCTGGGATTTTGACAAGAACTTCAATTGTTAATTCGTCGTGTGTCCTTGCTACTCCTTTGCTGCTGCCCTTGCCGTTCAGCTGTTGTATGCTCAGCTCCTGCGCGTTTACTATTGGAATGCTGAGTATGAGCGCTGTCATCACAAGTGCGATTAAGCAAAGTATTCTCATGTTATCACCGGGTATATTCTGTCAAGGTTTGACTGCGCGTAAGCGTTTACTTTGTCGATTTGATTTAGGTCTTCCACAACGCGCTGGTCCTCTTTCAGGAGGTCTATTCCAATTATGAACTGCCTGAATTCTATTTTTTTCGCTCCTCTGAGCATGGCGCTGGTAAACTCATATTCGTATTCTACTCCGCCGTATGGGAATGGTGATGTTTCATTGAATACTATTGCTGTTTGCGGCACGAAGTAACATTTCCTCTTGCTGCTGAAAAGTTTTTTGATTCTGAAACAGCGCTGGTCTGGAGGTATTGTTAAGTTTTGTCTGAGGAAGCTGCTGATGGTAATAGTATAGTTTCCTGGTATGATTAATAGTTCTCCTGACTCGTCTCCGGTTATGCTGGTGGCGGAAGTGAATGGTTCGTCGTATGGCGTGCCGATTCTTGTGAGTTGGATTGTGGTTTCCTGGTTATCGGATGGCCGCAGGGATCCTCCTTCTCTGAAATCCCATTGTCCGTACTTGCTTTCTTTTGTGAGCGCGAAATTTCTGACGGTTGCGTTGACGATTCTAACCGGCTCAAGTATCAAATCTATTGAGTATGGCTGTTCCAAAATTGTGTCAAGCGGCGCTGAATAGGATTCGTAGCCAAGTTTGTTGAGCCTTAAAATTCCTCCGAGGCAGCGTGGCATTTTTGTGGAGAGTGTTCCGTTCAGAGTGTTTCCGAAGATGCACGCTTTCTTTCCGCAGATGAAGCTGACGCTTGCTTCTTCCATTGGCTTGAGGTTTTTAGCGTCTTTGACATTTACTGTGATTTTTCCTGATGTTCGTTGGTCTGGGTTGCAGAAGATTGACGGCGCTTGTTGCGCTGTCGCTGCTTGGAATTCAGGAACGTCTGTTGTGAACGCGTCTGAGTCGCGCATATTTTGTTCTAGCATGAATTTGAAGCTGTATCCTTCTTGGTTGAGTGAGTTTGGATTTCTGATTTCAACTAGTACCGGGTAGCTGAAGTCGTACGCGAATTGGTAGCGGTTAATTGTTAGTGGTAAGAGCATGAAGTTGCTCGCGCTGTCTGCTCGGCATAGTTCGCCGTTGCAGTTTAAGTCGAAATATGGCGTCCACCAGTCGAGATAGCTGAAGCGCGCTTCTAAAGAATTGTGGGTGGTATTGAGTGGTATCATGAATTGTCTGTTGTATATGAGCTCAAAAGTTTCTGGGTCGCGTGCGCGTTCTGGAGCAGTTATGTATTTGAAATTTCTGACTCCGAATACTTGTATGAGTGGAATATACGATGTTATAAGTCCTGTAAGTTGTTTTTTCACTTCGCTTTTCACCCAAAACAGTCCAGGCTTTGGAGGTCCTACATCCAAGTCTCTAGGTGGAGGCAGCTTGTTAGAGTTAACGTCGCTGAATGAATACAGTATGTTTTTTGTCGCTGATTCCAGCAGCCTGTATTCTTTTTCGTAATTGGTTAGTTCTGTTCCAAGGTTGTAGATTTCGCGCATATTGACATCAATTGTTACATAATAGTCTTCAAGGTCGTAGCTCTGGCTTCCGCAATTTGCTCTTAAAAGGTACTTTCCGACAAAGAATACGTCGTCTTGGGCAACATTAGAAATTACTTTTGGCTCGCTTAGTTCGCTGATTGTGCATCCTTTTTTCTGGTAGTCTTCAAAGTTTCCAAGGCAGGAGCGCAAGTTGCTGCTGACATAGTCGTCAAGTTGTCCTTCAATCGTTAGTCCTTCGTCGCCTCTGCGAAGTCCTGGTCTTTTTGAATCAAATATGCAGTCTGGCGGCTCGCAACGGTTGTCGCTGCTTAAATGCCACCAATATGCTACTGACGGCCCTGCTCCGGGTGACATTTGCACTGCTTCACCGTCGGTTGGCCTGAGCGAGTTGTAAATGAGTTTACTTTGGTCTATATAGCCGCCTGAGTCTCCAATCTTTCGCAATCCGTCTGTCGCGAGTCTTTTGATGCAGCTTTCTACAAAGTCTCGCAGTGGCTGCACTTCTTGTGCCAGTTCTACCACTTTCGGCCTTACTGATTCGAATGGTCTTTGTGTTTCGCGTGAAGTCAAGTAAATGGCCGTTCCGATAATAAAGAGAATTACTAGACCTATGATTATGAAGATAGTAATCTGACCCCTTTTCATACTATAAATCCCCAGTGATTACTATGAACACCACCTTTTTTATATAAGGTTCTTCGGCTTCAGGATATATAAATGTTACTATAGACCATATATATAGTAATTCGAGAATTTTACTGCACTTTAATGGTAACGGGCACTTTGGTAACGTCTGCCAAGTCTGAAGCGATAAGAACAATATTTCTGGTGCCGGTTGTTTTTGGTGTTATGGTGACTTTGCTGTTCTGCACCGTTACCTCAAGGTCTTTATCGGTTGTGCTAAGAAATACCAGCGCGTCATTTTCTGCGTCTGAGAAGTATTGGTTAAGGTCAAGGTTTAATGGTTTTTTGTTCTGTGCGGTGAATGTTTTTGTGCTGCCAGTCCACATTGGAGCTGTGTTGTCTTTGCGCTGTATTTTGTACGAGAGTTCTTTTATAACAAGCTTACTTTCTTCATCAACATCTACAAAGAGTTCGATGGCGTTTGAGTCTGCAATCACTTCGCAGGTTTCCTCGCACGCATCAGTAAAAATGCCATTGTCGCTTTTGCTGTTTTCGCTGTCAAAAATTAATTCGAATTTGTCTCCTTTTTTGAAATATAATTTTACCGTGCCGGTAAATTCGCCGCTTGCTGCCAGTGTTAATGGACGGTCTTTTAGTGTTACTTGCTGCAGTTTACTTTCAGTAAAAGTTAAGTCTGTCGGCTGTCGTATTAAATCTTCAAATCCTGCCAGTCCGACGATGCTGGGCTTCAAAAAGATTAAA
>CAZNFZ010000167.1:0-2341 GCA_964572665.1 uncultured Methanosarcinales archaeon | reverse complement strand
CAAAAGACCGCATACGAGATACGTAAGGAATACAAACAAAATATACACTAATCCATTGACGAGCATTTTTGAGCGTTTTGCCGTCTTGGCAAGGTACGCAAGCATGAAGATAAGTACTCCAAATGCGCACGGGTTTATTCCGTCAATTAACGCTGCGCCTACAATTATGGGTAAATTAATTTCGCTCATGTTTTAGCAAAACTCGCAGACTTGCTTTTTCTCTTTTTTCTTCTCTTTTTTCTTTGCCATTAAAAGTGCCTCTCTAATAGACTATGACTTAAGTGATTTTAATGGTTCCGAAAACGCCAGTTTTCGATAGCATGTTAGCTGAACGTAATCAAAATTTCGTCTTTGTCTTTCCACACATACTTGTCAAATTCGGTATTTGGCTGTTCGTTCACGAACATTCTAATCGTGCCTAGCTTGCCGTCAGGGCATACGTCGCCGTTGCAATAACCTGCAATACAGCGCTCATTAAAGCGTATGTCAAAATCGTTCATGAATGTGCTTAATTGCAGCGGTGTCGTGTCAAGTAATTTACCGCTCACAGGGTCATACGGCAATCGTTCGTGAAAATGAACGTAATTGCGTTCTTTATGGGTATGTGATTCTTCAAGCGGTCCGTGTTCCAATGGCAGATTGATGCTTTTACCACAAATATCAAAATGAATATTTGAATGAATGTGAAAGGTTTTTACACATCTGTCTGCTGAGCAGACTTGGAATTCTTCAACACTTTCTTGATTTGCAAGAAAATACCACACTGAATACGCAATGTATGCGAGAACTATTATGCCGGCAATATAGCCAGCCATTATCCACGGATTCCTCTTTTTCTTCCAAATATCTTTTCTAGCCATCCACTACTCACTTCTTTTTTCGCTTTTATTAATCTTGTGAAACGCGGCCGCCAGTAAAGGCTAGACCGGGTTTGCGCGACATCGTAAGCCGAGAGAAGAGTATTAAGCATCCTTGACGAGTCAAGGATTTATTAAATTGCTTCTCGAGGCGAAACGAAGAGCGCCTTTGATCAAACTTTCTGAAAGTTTGTACGCGGCCGCCCGGATTTGAACCGGGATATCCTTTCGGAAACCGGTTTTCAAGACCGGCGCAGTACCGGGTTGTGCCACGGCCGCATAAGAAGGTTGTCGTTCTCAGGGCTTTTTAAAGTTTGTCAAGAACCGCCAATATCTGATAATAATTGTGGTGGTTCTTGAGCATGCTCGGAAACCCCACATAGTGGTTTCTTATAAGGGTTTCCGACATATCACATCTTCTTAATAAGTTGTCTTAGTACTAATGGCGATACAAGCGTGGAAACAACTGCCATGAAGATGAGCGAGGAAAATATTGTGCTGGTTATGACTCCTGCTGAGAGTGCCAGCTGAGCGATAACGAGCCCAGTATCGCCTTTTGCGTTCATTGCCCAGCCTACAAACCATCCTTCTTTCCAGCTTGCCTCCACCATACGATAGCCAAATGCGCTGCCAATTACCGTGCCCGCTATTGCCAGTAATGTTATGACTATACTGAAGCCAAGGCTTTCCCATATGGCGAGTACGTTTGTCTGGAATCCAACATAAAAGAAAAAGAATGGCACGAGAAACCCAAAGGCTATAGTGTGGATGGAATGCGTGATTTCTGTCCGTTCCCAAGAAAAGTGTCCAGGCTCTTTGAACAGGATTTGGCGTATTACTACTCCGCTGAATAACGCTCCAATCATCGCTCCAACGCCCAGATAGTCCGCCAGCACAGCCATTACAATGGTTATAATCAGCGCGCCTGTAAACAGTTGTGCGTGTTCCGGCTGCCCTTCTATGCGTTTAATTACAAACGGAATAACCCAGAATCTGAAAATCATCACGATGCCGGCAAACAATATTACTCCATACAGCAGCTGTGTAAGTGTCGTCTGCTTGATAGTTGTTTCAAGGAAAGTCAGCACGCCAGTTATGAGAAACATTTCAACCATGTCGTCAAATGTTCCTGCGCTGAGTATGAGTGCGCCGAGTTTTGTGCGCAGTTTTTTGAATTCTTCGAGCAAGTCGAGTGCGATTGCTGTTGCGCTGACGCTCATGCAAATTCCAACAATAATGCTTGTGCTGTTATCGAGTGAAAAAAAATACCTGCTGGCAAGATATCCAAGTACGAGTGGTATGCTTGTGTTGAAGACGGAAATCCACGCGCTTGTGGTGATGTTTTTCTTAAACTGTTTGAAGCTAACCTGAAGTCCTACAAAGAAAAGGAGTAAAATAACTCCAACATCTGCGAGAAATTTTGCCAAAGCGGTGCTTTCTGACGTAAAGATGAGTTGGCTGAATATTGGCAGTCCAAGAATTAT
>CAZNFZ010000166.1:0-1769 GCA_964572665.1 uncultured Methanosarcinales archaeon | reverse complement strand
GGAAGCAAGAGCAATAGCGCAAAGAACCATTCAAGGAGAAATTTCTGAAGTAGAATTTGAGAGCGACGTATACGAAGTAGAAGTGGAGAATGACGGAGCAGCGCAGGAAGTTACAATCAGCGCTCAAACAGGAGAAGTGCTAAGCGTTAAAGAAGATGATGAGAACGAAGCTCCAGATGTGCCGATCACCGGAAGCGCACTTGAACAAGCAAGCGCAGCTGCACTAGCCCATATCGGCGAAGGCAGAGTAACTGACTCTGAAATTGGCGACGAAGAAGGATACTACGAAATTGAGATAAGGCTGAATAACGGCCGAGAAGCAGATGTCCATCTTGATGAAAAGTTCAAAGTGCTCAGCACGGAATACGACTAGGAACATTTATATTTTTATTTTATTTATTCAACATAACGGGTGATTACCATGAAAAAAATTAAAATAATGTGTTTAATGATGATGTTATTGTTGTCAGCAATACCGGTATTCGCTGAAGAAGAGAGCGATGACTGGCAACTATTCGGCCTAGAAGGAGAGAAATTATTCAATCTAGGCAGTGGAATACTCTCAACAATACTCTTTGTACTTACCTTTATTGCATACAAAAGAACCAAACAAAGCAGACTGCTCTATGTTTCATCAGCATTCTTACTGTTCGCAGTAAAAGGCTATCTAGGAGCAAGCGAATTATTCTTTGAAGAACTGCTGTGGATTGACCCAACAGCAGCTGTACTGAACTTCGCGATACTGTTATGCTTCTTTTTCGGAATCATGAAAAAATAGGTGCACGATGCAGTACATGTCCGACAAAGACAAAAAAATACTTGAGCTAGAAACGAGAAAAAAGATCTACTTAGTAATCAAAGAATTCGCCGGAAGCCATTTCAGAGAAGTCCAGCGAAAAAGCGGGCTGTCAGTAGGCTCTGTGCAATACCATCTCCATTACCTCGTAAAGAACGGCCTTGTAAAGGAAATCAAAAAAGACAACAATCTTGTGTACTTCCCGCGCGAATTCACAGCAGGAAACACTGCATTGCTCAGCTTCTTACGGCAAGAAAGCATCAGAAAAATTATTCTGTTCATAATGACCAACAAAGGCTGCAACCACGAACAAATTGTCAAGTACGCAGGCCTTTCGCCTTCCACAATTTCCTGGCACCTCAAAAAATTACAGCAGCAGGGCATAATTAAATCTGAGAAGAAAGGAAGAAAAACATTCTACTGGCTGTCATACGATGAAAAAGAACTGGTAAATCTGTTAATCACCTACCAAGAAAGTTTTGTGGACAAATTAGTAGACAGAATTGTGGAAATGTGGAGTATTCAGTAATCCAGAAAAAATTAAATGCTGTTTGTCTGCTGGCTATCGCAAAAAAATACGATTTCTTATTTGTTTTGTACTTTTAGCGTTCTTTCAAAGTATTGCTTCCTATCTGCAGGCGTAAACTGCTTTCCAGCTTTCTTCTGATCGTGCTGGATTTCAGAATAAATTTCATTAAAGCGGTCAGCGCTCATTTCATACTGCTTGCTTCCAAACTTGATAGTAAATCGATCTTTAGAATAATTAATGACTTCCTGAGGAACATTCTCAACAGGAGCAATCTGGCTTGAAGGGCGGTAGAAATACAATCCTGCTGCCAGAAGCGCTGCACCAATACCGACCTTAATACCCCATTTTTTATTGATGTTGTTCAATTTTTTCTCAAGCTTGTCTGCCTTTGTGCGCGCTGCATCCACCTTGCCGCGCTCGGCTTTTACTATCTCGCGCTCCTGA
>CAZNFZ010000165.1:0-10758 GCA_964572665.1 uncultured Methanosarcinales archaeon | reverse complement strand
CTTTTCCGAGATTAATCATTGCTCCCCTTTCAATATTTTCATAGCGGCGAAACCTTTTGCTTCCGCCGTATTTATCGCCAAATGAAGGTAACGCATACCAGTTCTTAGTATCGTCCAGTCCTTCTTTTCGCAAGCATCTTCTATGTGTTCATTTGCTTTGTCCATCAGTTCATCATAACTCATGTGCATTACGTCCTTTTCTTCTTTCATTTGCCCTTCCAAAATCGCCGTCTTTCCACATATGTTTGACTTGCCGGCATGATAGTTTGCAATTCATACCCTTGCAGTACGCCAGTAACTTTGACCTGTTGCCACGCAGGTCTGTTCTTCGGAAACTTGTTAATGATTTGCAAGTCGGCTTTCTTCATCAAAATATTGGTAAACCCAGCTTCTTCCTTAAATACAATTTTCATTTCTAAAACTCGTGGTCTTTGCATTTCACTCCTCCTTAGCATACCCTTCTCGCAATAGGTTCTTCCATTCTGTCGTTAACTCAACTTCTGCCTTGTCTAAGCTATTGTATCTTTTGCCGTCTACATTAAAGTTTTTCAACGCCACTATCTTAATTCTCGCCATTTCATTTCACCCCTAATACTATCCTGTTATAATCACTCATGATTTCTCTATCCTTGCCATAATAGGCATGAATGATGTCTTGCTTGATACGCCGTTTAACCATAACTTCAACATCAGTAGGTAAAAACTCTCCATCAACATTCTGTATTTCTTGGCGCACCCTGCGCACTGTTTCAGGGTTTGTAATGAGATAAAACTGGTCTAAAGGCACGCTAAACACGACCATGTCATCTTGGATAGTTATCGGTATTCCTTCACTTTTCCAATACTGGAACAGTAGCCAACGGTCATCGTTCCTGACCCTCATTTCTTTTGCTAATAAAGCTCTTACTTTGGCTTTAGTAGTTTTCAACTCTTTTAGCGTTTGCTCTTCAAAATCGTCCATCATTTTTCACTCCTCAACCACGAAGCTACAGCCCAAGCCAATCCAACTATTAGAAACGCATTTGCCCAAAGTGAAAACTCGCATATCATGCTTCCACCAGTTCTTGTAAACACATCGGACAACCCTGCACGTCACAACCGCAACGCATCGCCCACCCACATTCAGAGCAACTAAAGTATTGTATCTTGCAATCACAACAACTATTTCTTTTCGGTCTATGCTCTTCTATCTTAATCCCCTCCCTTTTTTATTACTACTCAATAACCGCTCTTGTTTGAATTACAGGCCTGACATTCCCAAAAAGAGAATGCCGACTATGAATAACCAAAACAAGTTACTCAACACGCCAATAATGCCTAAAATCAGTCCTGTTGTTCCCATGCCTGTCTGTCCCCTGCGCCTCTGCTGGTCACTCAACACTATTGCAGTAATGCTTAACCAAATACTGATGTACGGCATTATGAAGCCTGCAAGACCTATAATGCTTAACACCATACTTGCTATTCCGAATCCTGTTTTCTTTTCCATTTTCATTCCCCCGTTCTGCTTAATATCTCGTGAATTTTGAACATACGCTTAACGCTTCCTAGCTCTATAGTTGTATCCCTAATGTTTTCTTTTAGCGTGTCAATGTTCAACCTCATTTCTAGGTATGACTTACTTTGTTCAAGACGACGCTCCAACTCAATAGTACGCTCTAACTCGTTCTTAAAACGCTTTATTGGCTTACTGTGAATACCATCAGCACCATCAGTTGGAATGGTATCTTCAGTGATTGCTTTCGTGTGAAAGCTCTCTTCTCGCTTCATCTCTGTTCCTACTGCTTCAAGCTTTCTACTAAAAGTCCACAGGTCTAATTCTTGCTTTTTTATCTTCTCATTAAGACCAACAAGTTCTTTCCCCTGCTCACAAGTAATGGGGTGCATTTAAGCACCTCCAGTTTTAATAAAGTTTTGAGACGGCTCAAGGTTCTCGTACTTGCCAGTTTCCAAGAACGCCAATTCAAGCTGAACCTGCCTTGCCTTGATTTGCATCATGTCCAAAGGAGTGCGCCCATCAAGCTGTCCTGCCCTTTCGTAAATGTCCATCATGGCCGTAGCGTTGTTGTTTGCGTTGCATCTGTTGTATCCTTGGTCTTTTACCATTGGCTGCGATGGTGGTATTACCTTGTTTGTAGTAGCTGTTCCGGCCCCTGCAGTTGTCGCTGGCGCTTCGCCGTCTTTCCACATATCAACAAGGTTTGTGTACTTGCCGTTTTGCTTGGTGTCGTAATTGACTTCATCGCCAATCACGTACTTATCATACAGCTTCTTGTCAAAAGTGCTGTACGATTTACCGTCTAACCCAATGCTAAACCAAGTCTTGCCTGCGTCGTTGCTATTCTCTGCTTTACTTGATATTTTTGCTTTCATGTTCTTTTACTCCCTACAAGCTTTCCTTTTCGGCGAAGCTTTAGTAGCGTAACATATTCCCTTTCTGTGTCTGTACCCCACTGTTTCTTTCCCTGCTGAACGAATGATTAATGCCTCCCCTTGTTTACGAACTGTGACCATTTGTCTTTTAACCTGCACAATTTAGAAAGCGTCATTGAGAATCATCTCCTGTAACTTCAAGAATTGAACACGCTTTTGGTAACTTAACGACTACTCCGTCATTGAGTTTTAGAATGTAAATGCTGTCTTCTTCGCCGACTAACTGTCCACTGTACGTTTTTATTTCTTGATTTGGTAGGAAAACTTTTATTTTCGCTCTCTTCATCTCTCATCGCCTCTTTTTTTAATTTATGCTCCGACATCGTCGGGGGGGATTGTGATTTTTCTGAATCTTTTACAGGCACTTACGTCGTTGTGCTTTAGCAATAGCTCTTAATTCCAGCATTTTTTGAATCGTGATTGGTTCTTCTGTTTGCATTTTGGTGGCCTCCTGTGATGATTTGGATAAGAATTCTACTCCTGCATCTTCTGTGATTTTGCGTATGAAAGGTTTGCCGTTCTTGATTGCGTCAAACTGTTTCATACTTTCGACGTAACTGTTGCTTACGAACACGCTGGCAACTCCTGCCCGAGGCAAAGCTTGTGAGTAAATTTCAGTTTGTTCGAACCGAAGTGTTCTTTGATGCGCTTTGCAGAACTTCCACTGAACTTAATAGGCGTTTGGCAGACCTTGCAGGCTTTCATTTTGCCTCTCGGATGCCTTGGCAGATTAATCGCCTAATGGTGGCGCTTATCGTTCGGCCTTGCTGGTCTGCGAGTTTCTGAACTTCCAACGCTTCATCATATTTCACTACAGTTTGCAATCTCGGCATGCTACCTCATAGTAGCTTTTGGTAGTAAAATGTTTGTCCCCTGAAACTTTACTGTAGAAAATAGCCCTATAGTTTTAACATGCAATCGAGGTGACCATGCTCTAATTCCTGCTTTCCGAACTTTTCTTTCAAACGAAGTTTGGTGTCTGCTGACAACACGATGGGTTCTCCGCAATGTTTACACTTAGTTTTCATTGTCCTGCTCAGCTAAATGATTCTTTTTGAGTTCTTTCAATTTTTCCATCCAGTTTTTTCAGTGTCTTCGTTAAGTCTCTATCAATCTTGAAACCCTGTTCTTCTAAATATTCTTTCCATGAGTTTGCAAGTTTTTCTTCTGAATCACCCGATTGACGGAGTGATTCTTTCAAAGTTTCGTCTGTTGTGTTTTCGCTTTCTTCGTAGAGTTCTATGGCTCGTTCTTTTAAGAACGTGCATCGATGGTATGCTCCATCTGGGACTTTCTTCCACATGGCGTTATCTTCTCTGGTTTTTCTGTCTTCTGGGCTGAGAGTTTCTTTAAGTTCTGGGTCGTACTTTTCCCTATTTCTGACCCATTGTTGTTGTTTGAATGCAAGCATGAATTTGAGCATGCCAACGGGCTGTCGTTTTGAGTTTTGGATTGTGATGGTGTTGTTGTCTGGGTCAGGCGTGAGTTTTATTTTGTATGTTGTGTTTGCTTCCCAGCCCATGCTTTTGATGAGCCATGTTGGGATGCCTAACCTGTATTGTCTTTCGCATTTTTCAATCGAACTCTCAACAATCATACTACAACGTAGTATGGTCTATTATTTAACACTTTTGGTTTTCAGGGGGCAAATCCAACTCGACCACAACATCCTCACCACTGTCATCAATCTCAAGCAAAGCCTCCCTCTTAGCAATCTTCTCCAACACTACACTCATCTGTTTCATTTGCATTTCCAACACTGCCAGCTTGCCATCCTTCTCCTTCTCGGCTTTCAGAATACTCTCACGGTCTAACGGGCGTTTGCAGTTTTCGCACATGCTTTCAGCTAAACCATTGCGTTGGCCACAAAAAGCACACTGTTGATGGTCTGGCAACAAGTGCTTGTACTCTTCTTCAACTTGGTCTCGTGGAATAATACCTCGCTTGATGAGCTCTAATTTGAAAGTCTGCTCCTGCTTGCTATAATCGTACGTGTGTAATTGTTTCGTGGTCGTCCATCCAGCACGATGCTGTATTGACACGTCATCATCGCCTCGTAGTCTTTGGTGTGTTACTCCGCATCTTTTGAACGTGTACATGGTGACTTGCTTGGTAATGCCGAGCGCTTTGCACGCCCGTCTCAAATGCTTATTGACACTGAAAGTTGTGAGCTGTCCATGCTTCCCCCTGTCTCCAATATTGCAGAAGAAGTAATTTTCAGGGTTGTTTCTTTGTGGGTGTTCGTTACTCCATTTGCTAACGTATTGGAACGAGTCGATACATTGCAAAATTTTAGCTCCTTCCTTTCCATGCGAGTCGACGTGAAGCTTTGCATGGGAGTCCCGCAACTCAACACCAGAGTTCTTGATGTACAAAAGCTCCTGCGGTCTCGCCAAGCTCTCGTAGTTCAATGCCAGAAGTGCTTGGAGGCGAGAATCCTGCCTGAAATACTGTATAATCTTGAGAATTTCGTCAGGACTCGGAATTTGCCTTCGTTTCTCCCTGCTCGGGTCAATCTTTGCCCTCAAGTGACGGAAAGAGTAAGGCACGATGGTTTCGTCAGGCCTATTTTTCTCATCCAGCTCTGGACTGATGATTTTCGCAATGTGCCTCAAGTCTTCAATGAACCTTTTGGTGTTGGAAGCGTTGAGGATGATGCGGATTTGTCCCAAGGCTTCATCCACGTCTTCTCTGGCGAGTTGCGTGAAGTCTTTACTGATGTGATGGCAGAATATGAGAGAGTGATACCAGAGTTTGAGGCGGTGGACGTAACTCGTGCCCTCACTGTCTTTGCGCCTTAGAAGCTTTTTGATATGTTCAAGATTAACAGGGTTTTGTACGAAATATTTACGGAGCTTGTTGTCTGATGGCTGGGTGTACGTGTCAATTGTGGCGAGTAGCTTGCCGTATCTTGCTTCGTTGTTGTAGATGTCGTTGGGTGCTGTTTGCCAGACTTGTTTTTTCATTGGGGCTTTTCTCCAGCTCTTTTCTGGCATGTTTAACCATAAAAGAGCTTGCCCCCTTAGAACTGGAAGTATAAGTGGGGGTGGCCAGATTTGAACTGGCGATCCTACCGTCTTCAGCGGTATGTTCTCCCAGGCTAAACTACACCCCCGGTATGAGTATCTGCCCTTCATAGTTGTTTAAAAGGTTTTCTGTCATAAATGACGGCAAAAGTTTATAAGACGTGCAGGGATTGTTTTTCCATGAAGTCTTTTGTGTGGAAACATCTAACGTTGATTCCTCCGTACATACTTCTGAGTCTGAAGCATTTTTTTGAGTATAAGTTTAACGTGATTACTAATACGTTGTCGTACGTATTTTTTGTGACTATGTGGATTGTTTTTTGGAACGTTCTGCTTTCAAACATTAAACAGCTGGGCGAGTGGACTTTGCCCATGGCCATTATGCTGACAGGTTTCATTATGATTTCTGAGACTATTTGGCAGATTATGTGGGCGAGCATTCGTTTGTATTATGATATTCCTTCAGGTGTTCTAGATTTATACTTGGTGCGTCCAGTGCAGCCGATTTTCGCGATGATTGTGAAAGAAGTGCAGGTATTCTCGCTTATCCCGTGCGCGGTTGGATTGGCATTGGTAACCGGAACTTTTGTGACATCATTTACGCCTAGTATTCTCAAATTATTTTTCGCCTTAATTATTACGTTGTGCGGCGCGCTCGTGATTACGCTCGGCTATGTTGTTATCGGGTGCTGCGCATTTTGGATTGGCCGCTCTGATAGTTTGCGCTCGTTTTATCGCAGCTTCTTGTTCATTAAATCGTATCCCACTACTATTTTTCCGTATCCGGTGACTATGTTTCTGACTTTTATCGTGCCAATTACGTTGTTCGCAACGCTGCCAGTATTGGTAATGACCAAATATAGTGTTGCTATCGGCTTTGAAGCTATGTTAATCGCTTTAGCAACTGTTGTAGCATGGTTTTTGTTCGCGATGTTTATGTGGAGGCAAGGATTGAGGAGCTATGAATCACAAGGTGGGTAAGTATTGGCAGGTATTTGTATGTCAGTTGAAGTCGTTGTATGAGTACGGGATAGACTTTTTGTTAAAGCTTGCCCGCCAGCCATTGAAGATTTTTTTGCTGGTTATTTTTTGGAAAACAGTATTTTCTTTGACCGGCCTTTCTGTTATCGCTGGTTTGAATGAGGGAGAGTTCATTTCGTATGTGCTTGTCGCTGGTTTGATTGGTTTTAGTTTGCATCCTTGGGCTGTTTACGAGGTTATTGAAGAGCACATTAAGAAAGGTAAGTTGAGTGTTTTATTGACGCGCCCTATCAGGCACCTTCCATTTGTGTTCGCTAAGGCTATGAGAGATCCATTTGTAGACGTGCTGGCGCCGTTGCCGTTTGTTGCTGCCATTTTTTACCTGAAGCCATTTGGTCTTCAGTATGTGGTGCCTTCATTTTTATTTTTGGGGTTGTTTGCTGTTTCATTCTTGTTGGGAATGATTCTGGGTTTCATGGTATACTATACTGTGTCTGTCACGATGTTCTGGACTGGTGATTTGTGGAGCATTTGGGGCACCATTGACAGCATTCAAGCTTTGCTATCTGGGCAAGTTATTCCGCTGACTATTGCGCCTGTATTGAACAACGTGGCAAACTTTTTGCCTTTTAGGCACATGGTGTTTACTCCTGCGTATATTTTTATTGGGAAGTTTTCACTGGAAGAAGCTTTGGTGAATATGGGCTTGCAGGTTTTGTGGATTGTTGGCTTGTGTTTGCTGTCTTCATTCTTGTTAAGCAAAGGCATTAAAAAGTTTGATTCACAGGGTGGATGAGATGAACGCTGTTGAAGTTCGCAATGTAACAAAAGTGTACAGGATTCCTGAAAAGCCCAAGAGCGGTTTTTGGCAGAGCGTGCGCCGTTTGTTCTACCGGAAGTGGTTGAATAAAGAAATTATCAGTAATATTTCATTTTCTATTAAGAAAGGTGAGTTTGTCGGCTATATTGGACCGAATGGCGCGGGCAAGAGCACGACAATTAAATTGCTGACTGGCGTGTTGACGCCTACATCCGGCAGCATTAACGTTTTAGGGTTTAATCCTATTAAAGACCGGTATAGGTTTACATACAAGATTGGTGTTGTTTTCGGTCATCGTTCTATGCTTGAGTTTGACATTCCAGTTATTGACTCGCTTAATCTTTTTAAGGCAATATACGAACTAGATGACGCTACTTTTAACGAACGCTTGAAGTATTTCAGCGACATGTTGAAATTAAACGACATTCTTCACGTGCCTGTTCGCAAATTGTCTTTGGGCCAGAGAATGAGGTGTGAATTAGCCGCTAGCTTGCTGCATAAGCCGGAAATTATCTTCTTAGACGAGCCGACGATTGGTCTTGACGCGATTTCAAAGGATGAAATTCGTAATTTCTTGACCAAAGTTAATCGTGAGGAGAATGTAACTATTATTCTCACAACGCACGATATGGATGATATTGAGGCGTTGTGCTCGCGCATTATTTTAATTGATGACGGCACTATTGCTTATGACGGCTCTTTGGACGAGTTTAAGCGAAAGTATATCCGACATAAGACTGTTGAGTACGTGTTACTTTCTGAAAGGAATAAGAAGAAGTATCAGGAATTGTTGAAGCTGGCTGATGATGTTGAGCAGGAAGGCAGGACTGTGCGCCTGAGAATTAATATTAAAAAGTGTCGAATGCCTGACATTTTAAGTATGCTGCTGGATAGCGCTGATGTCGAGGACTTAACTATGCATACCCCTAGATTGGAGCACGTGATTAAGGAAGTTTACGAGAAAAACAAAAAATAATTATTGAACTATTTCCAGTTTGCCAAATTTTCCAGTGCCGAGCTGCTTTTCTCCTTTGAACTCTGATACATATCCATTGGTGATGTGTATTTTCATTCCTACTTTTACTTGGTCGCATTGCTCGTTCCACAAAGTAAGTGTTACTTCTCCGGATGCGTCTTTTGCTTTGGCGTTCGCGACTTTTCCTGATTTGCCGAATTTGTCAAAGACGCGCGGTTCTTGCATGCTTGCTATTTCTACTATAATGTCGATTTTTCCTTGTCCTGCTGCTAAGTCTTTTATTTCCATGGTGTACCTCTGAGTTATACGAAGAGGTCCGCCGAACTTGTTCGGCGATACCTCAAATATGCATTTTTCCAGTTATTAATTGGTGGAGCGTGTCTTTTAGTTCGCTTATTTTTACTCTTTTTTGTGTTGCTGTGTCTCGCGCTCTAATCGTTACATCATTGCCTGTTAGAGTGTCAAAGTCGATTGTGATGCACCAGGGAACTCCTACTTCGTCAAGGCGAGCGTATCTTTTGCCTACGCTTCCGGAATCGTCATACATTACTTCGTATGAGTCTCGGAGTTCATTGAATACTTCTTGTGCTTTTGTAGTGAGTTCTGGCTTGTTTTTTAGTAATGGGAATATTCCTGCTGTTAATGGCGCGATTAAAGGAGGCAGGGACAGCCAGACTCTGTCGTCTTTTTGCCTGTACGCCATTTCTAGAGCTGCGTAGAATGTTCTGTCAAGTCCAATTGAAATCTCCCAGATGTGTGGTATGAATTTTCTGCCTTCTGGCGTAACAAATTGCAAGTCTGTTTTGCTGCCTTCCATGTGGCCCTTGAGGTCGTAATCTGTTCGGTAGTTGTTCGCTACTAATTCAACCCAGCCGAGTGATGTTTCAACTTCAAAGTCCCAGCCTTCTTTTGCGTAGAATGCTCTTTCTTTGTCATCGAGTTGTCTGAAACGCATCTTGTCAACTGGAATGCCGTATCTTTCAAAGAGTTGTTGTGTTCGTGCGAGATAGTATGCAATTAGCTTGCCGCTGACTAATTTGTCTTTGACAAGTTTTTCAGCTGGAATGAATTCTATTTTGTCGCTGTCTGCTTTTTGTATGCGCAGTGCGTATGCTTTGACTTCGTCCCAGTTTTCAATTTCGTTTATTTGGTCCGGATCAAAGAATACTTCTGTTTCCATTTGTGAAAATTCTACTTGTCGTAAAAGTGTTTGTCTGGGAGAAATTTCGTTTCTGAATGATTTTCCTACTTGGCAGACGCCTTTTGGCAGGGTTACTCTCATTGTTCTGACCATTCTGCTCCAGTCTGCAAAGATTGTCTGGCAGGTTTCTGGGCGCATGTAGCAGCTTGCTTTTGTGCTTACGCCAACGTCTGCTTTGACCATCATGTTGAAGCGCTTGACATCCATCAGGTCGCTTTTGCATTTTGGGCATTTGACTTTGTTTTCTTGGATTGCCGCTGTTAATTCTTCTACTGGTGCTGATTCTTTGAATGGTTTTTTAGTGACTTCCTCAAGTAATTTGTCTGCGCGGTGTATGGTATTGCATTTTTTGCATTGTGTGACTGGGTCGTTGAAGTTTGCTAAGTGTCCTGAACTTTTGAAAACGTCTTCCGGCATTATTACTGCGCCGTCAAGTTCAAGGAATTCTTCTCTTTGTACGAGTGTTTTTCGCCAGAGTTCCACTATTTTGCGCCTGATTGTCGCACCAAATGGTCCATAGTCATAGAATCCTGCTGGTGCGTTTGCGTAAATCTCACTAGAGGGATAGAAAAGGCTTCTTCTGAGTGCCAGATTGACGACTTCTTCATATGTTCCCATGGAAAAAAGCTATGTCAAGTGCTTTAAAAAGGTTTCTGGGGAATGCTCGTGTTTACTCTGACGGCAAGGGCATAAGTGATCATTTGTTCAGCCACTCCAACTCTTCTTCATCCAGCTTTAATTCTTTAGAGATCGCGTCAACGCTTGGGTGTTTTTGCTGGTATAATCGGTGAATGTAAGGCAGGCTTTCTTGTAATGCTTTTTTCTTTGAACAGTGTGTTGCGGCTGCCAGTTTTTCTGCAACTCTTTTGCGTCTTGCATACTTTTGGTTTGCCATCCAGTGTTTCAGCAAACGTGTTGTTCTTTGGTATGCGACAAATGCGGTTGATTTTTCGTCTTTGGCAACAGCAACACCTGCTGTTATCAAAACATCAACATATGCGAGGTATCTCCAGTATTGCCATCTTCTAATTCTTCCTCTGTAAATGTCCGCTTTTGACAGTGCTTCGTACGCTCGCGCCAAGTCTTGCGGTTTTGTGTATTCTTTTGGCAAATTTTCATCTATCCAGAGGAATGCCTCATCAATGTCTTCATCGACCAAGTCAAGTGCAGTAACTGCTACTTGTGGGTCTGTTGTTTTTAGTATCTTAACAAGCGCTTGCATGATGCTTTCTGAATGTTCTCTGTCATGCAGAGTTTCAAGCCCAGTAATGGTGAGTGATCCTGCTTGCGCGAGCATTTGCATGTCTGTTATTGCTCCTCT